>DASQTS010000331.1:0-2932 GCA_035641775.1 Thermoleophilaceae bacterium | reverse complement strand
TGGCGCGCCTTCGTCGCCTTGTAGCGGAAGCGCTCGATGAAGCGCTCCATCCGCGCGATCTCCGCCTGCTGTTTCTCGATCTGCCTGCCGAGCTGGATGTCGCGCGCCGCCGCCTCGCGGCGCCAGGCATGCCAGCTGCCGGGGAAGAACCGGGCGCGCCCAGCCTCGAGCTCAAGCACGGACGTGCCCACGGCCTCCAGGAACCAGCGGTCGTGGGCCACGAGGATCACCGCGGCGTCGAGCCCGGTGAGGTACTCCTCGAGCCACTCGAGCGACGCGATGTCGAGATGGTTCGTGGGCTCGTCCAGGAGAAGCAGGTCCGGGTCGCCTGCCAGCGCCCGCGCAAGCGATGCGCGCGTGAGCTCGCCGCCGGAGAAGGTGGACAGCGGGCGGTCGAGCTGCTGGTCCGCGAAGCCGAGCCCGTGGAGGGGCCCGAGCGCGCGGGTACGCCAGTTCCAGCCGCCCGCGTGCTCGAGCCGGGCTTGCGCGCGCGAGTAACGGTCGAGCAGCGCGCGGTCGTCCGGCCGCTCAGCCATCTCGCCCTCGAGCGCGCGGAGCGTCTCCTCGAGCGCGACGAGGTCGCGGCACCCGGTGAGCACGTAGTCGCGCAGCGAGAGCTCGCGCTCGCGCGGCGGGCGCTGGTCGTGCAGCGCGACCCGTGTGCCCTTCTCTAAGACCAGCTCGCCGCCGTCGATGCCCGTCTCGCCGGACACGATCCTCAGCAGCGTCGTCTTGCCCGCGCCGTTGCGGCCAGCAAGCGTCATGCGGTCGCCGCGCTCGAGCTTGAACGAGACGCCCCGGAACAGCGGAGAGCCAGCCATGTCCTTGTCGAGAGAGCCTGCGATCACGACCGCCATACGCGCGTTCAAGGCTAGACCGGGATCAGGGACGAGTTAGGGGGTATCCCTGATGTGCTTGCACAAGCAACGATGCATGCTGCGCGGCATGAGAAGCTCACGACAGCGCTCCTCTGTCTCGTCGCGCTCCTCGCAGTCCCCGCCGCCGCCTCCGCGGCTACGCCGGTCAAGTACGCCGGCAAGACGAGCAGCGGCCACAAGGTCACCTTCAAGCTGAAGAACGGCAAGCAGGTGCTGAACTTCGCCACCGGCGCGCCCGTCACGTGCATCCCGATCCAGGGCGGCGGCCAGACGTTCGTCGGAGCAGAGCCCATTGTCCTGTGGTTCCCCGTCAACCGCAGGGTGGAGTTCCCCGTCAAGGCCAAGCCGGCCTTCTACTACAACGAGGTCACGATGAACTACCGCGTGACGTCGAAGAAGCTGCGCAACGGCAGGATCAGGGGCACCCTCCGCTGGCAATACCAGTTCCTGATCCCGAAGTATCCGATCGGGACCTTCTCGATCTACAGCTGCCTGGGCGAGGCGACTTGGTCCGCCTCACCCAGGCGCCGCTGACGAAGGAACCGCCCCGGGCCCATAAAAGCCCGGGGCGGCGGCGTCAGCTACCCGTTCTCAGGCGGTCGCGGGCACTGAGCCAGTGGCGAGCGTGCCGGTCGGGTCGTTCGGCCGCCGGACACCTAGCGCGATCAGCCCGATCCCGAGCACGAGCGCGAAGGAGCCGCTGCCTAGCGCGGTCCAGCCGAGCTCGTTCAGGAACGGGATGTCCGCTCCGGCGCTGACGTCGGCATCGACGCCGAGCGAGCCGTCGGCGTTCATCACGACGATGGACCAGTCGCCATCCTCGATCTCCCAGTCGACCTTCTGGGGGCCGGTGCCGTGGTTCGAGGCAACCCAGATGTCCGCGTGCTCGGGCGAGGCCGGCCGGCCGTGGCCCGCATGACGCGTGTAGTCGGCGTCGAACGAGTCGAACGGCCCGGCCTCCACGTCGCGCACGGCCGTGTGAGGCACGCCGCCCAGGTAGCGCTCGACGTCGCTCGTGCTGGCGATGCCCACGAACAGCTCCTTGCCGTCGCGCGACTCCGCCTCGAGCCTAACCTTGCCGAGGTCGTCCGGGCGTACCACCCAGTCGCCCTCGCCCAGGTCCACGTCGAGGTTCTCCGTGGCGAGTGCCCGCGTGTCCGCCGAGAAGCGCTGGGCGTCGGTTGTCAGGTAGCCGTCGTCGTCCTTCTCGATCTCGCCATAAAGAGCGAGGCTGCCCCCGAGCACGAGCGCGGTGGCGATCAGGGCGGTGACGGCGCCGGTGATGATGAGTGTTATGCGTGCTGTGTTTTTCATGGCTTAACCGTCCCATCCGGCAGACCGCGTTTCGCTGGGGGCAGCATGCGTCCGGGGGTGCGGCTATCCCTCCCTCCCGTGGCCGCCTTCGTGTACCTGCTCCGCTGCGCCGACGGCTCGCTCTACTGCGGCTGGTCCACCGACCCCGCGCGCCGCCTCCGCCAACACCAGGCCGGCAGCGCAAGCCGCTACACGCGGCGGCGCCTCCCCGTCGAGCTCGTGTACACGCGCGAGTTCGCCACCCGCTCCGAGGCGATGAGGGAGGAGGTCCGCATCAAGCGCCTCCGACCGGCCGACAAGCGCCGCCTCGCTAACTTCTAGAGGTCGTGCCGAAGTTCGAGATCAACTCCGCGTATAGCCCCGTCGCCGACCAGCCCACCGCCATGGCGGGGCTCGCGCGCGGCATAGACGACGGCGACCGCTTCCAGACGCTCCTCGGCGTGACCGGCTCGGGCAAGACGGCAACGATGGCCTTCACGATCGAGCAGGTGCAGCGCCCGGCGCTCGTGATCGCCCACAACAAGACGCTCGCCGCCCAGCTCTGCAACGAGTTCCGGGAGTTCTTCCCGAAGAACTCGGTCGAGTACTTCGTCTCGTACTACGACTACTACCAGCCCGAGGCGTACGTCCCGGCCCAGGACCTCTACATCGAGAAGGACTCCTCGATCAACGAGGAGATCGACCGCCTCCGGCACTCCGCGACCAGCGCGCTGTTCGCGCGCCGCGACGTGATCGTGGTC
>DASQTS010000330.1:0-3135 GCA_035641775.1 Thermoleophilaceae bacterium | reverse complement strand
GCCGGGCCACCCGGCCGGCTCATACGGGCCCGCGCGGCCCACGACGTCCCCGGTCGAGAGCTCCTCGAGCACCCAGTTGCCGAACCCCTTCAGCTCCCAGTGCCCGGCCATGGCGGCCATGTGCCGCCACGCCTCGCCCGGCGTCATCGCGGTCGGGTGCCCGATGCCCTGCGCCACGAGCGGGTCGCCCAGGATGCGCGTCCACGCCTCGAAGTCCTCGTCGCGCCATCCGCGCATGAGCAGCCGCTCCGTGCGGAGCTCCGGCACGTCGGTCATTCCTTCGGCCGCCGCTCCTCGGCGAGTGGCAGGCCGCCCTCGCCGGTAAGCCCGCCGGGGGGCCACACACCGAACCAGTTGTCGCGCGCGCCGTCGATCGTGAGCACGGCTCCCGAGAAGTAGTCGCCCGCCGGCGAGGCGAGAAAGGCCACGAGCCAGGCGAACTCCTCTTCGGTGCCCAGCCGCTGCAACGGCACCGTCCCGGCAACGCCCTCCACCACGGCGGCCGGATACTTCGTCCGCAGCGTCTCCGTGCCGAAGTGACCGGCCGCCAGCGCGGTCAGCCGTATGCCGAAGCGCGCCCACTCGATCGAAAGCACGCGAGTGAGGTTCTCCACCGCCGCCCGCGCCGCCGACGAGTGCGCCATCCCCGGCAGGCCGTGGTGCGGGGACAGCGTGACGTTCACGATCTTGCCGCCTCTCGCCTCCGGAATCATCGCCCGGGTGGCCACGGCGTGGGTCATCAGCCAGGTGCCCTCCACGTTCAGCCGGATCACGGTGCGGAACCCCTTCGGCGTGATCTCCTCGGCCGGCGTCATGTACTGCCCGCCCGCGTTGTTCACGAGCAGGTCGATCCGCCTGTGGCGCTCGAGCACCGACGAGACGAGCACGTCGACCTGCTCCTCCTCGCGGATGTCGCAGACGAGCGCCTCGACGCGTCCGCCCTTCGCCGCGGCGGCGGTCTCCTCGAGCGGCTCCGCCCGCCGCCCGCAGACCACCACCCGCGCGCCGAGCGCGGACAGCTCCAGCGCCGTGGCCCTCCCCAGGCCAGACCCGCCGCCGGTGACGACGGCCACCTGCCCGTCGAGCAGGCCGGGCTGGAAGATCCTCGACGGCATCGCGGCGGCAGCGTACCCGCCGCGAGCCCGCTACCCGAAGAACTGCCCGTGGAAGCCGAACGGGATGTGGTGCGGCGCCTCGGCGCGCGCGATCTCCTCGAACGAGCCCGCGTCGAGGACGAGCAGGAAGGAGCGGCCGGCGCGCGCGTCGAGCACCACCGACAGCACCACGCCGGCGTCCTCGGCCTCGGTCCCGGGCTCGCGCACGAACACAGGCTCGCCGGGGTAGCAGCCGTCCTCGCTCCACTCCGAGCGCGTGCCGTCCCGCACGTCGACCTTCACGAGCCGGTCGATCCAGTCCTCGCCGGAGCCCGTGAAGTACGCGTACGAGTAGTCGCGCGTGTTGCGGCGGCCGTAGTCGATCCGCGGCAGCTCGAGGCTGCCGTCGGCCAACGGCGCGGAGCGAACGGCACCGCCGTCGAGGTCGATCGTGTACCGCCGCAGCTGCACCGGCGGAAGCTTGCCGCGCGGGCCGCTCTCGTCGAGGTAGAGCGAGTCGATGACGGTCGCGTCCTCGTACGCGCACAGGTCGAGCACGAGCTCGCCGCCGCGCTCGAACGCGTTCACGTGGTGGAAGCAGAAGAACCCGTCGGTCTCGTACGTTCCGCGGTGCCGTCCGGTGGCGCGCTCGAAGACCTGGAACTTCACCGGCTCGTCGCCGCGCCAGGTGTAGTTCTCGATGAACGGCTTGCCGGAGAAGGCGAGCTTGAGCGGGTTAACTCGGAGCGGATACTCGGCGAGGATCAGATAGCTCCCGCTCATCCCGAACGCGTGCATGTAGGCCGGCTCCTTCACCGGCATCCGGGCGATCACGCGCCGCGATGCGCCGCCCGCGGGCAGCCCGTAGAGCACGTACTCGCTCACGCGCGAGAAGCGCGCGACGTAGTTCACGAGCTCGTCGCGCTCGCGGTTGTGATGCGGATGCGCGGTCGTGACGTGCGCCTTCAGCTTGTCGGCGTACTCGACGTGGCCGAGCGTCTTGAGCGTCTCGGCGTCGAACTCAACCGGCATCGGCGTCTCGGTCATCGCGATGTAGCGCTCGCCGATCCGGGCGAGGTTCACGTTCGGGTTGTCCGTGATGTCCGGCGAGAAGACCTGCTGGACGCGCTTGAAGATCGAGCGGCACGGGTCGGTGGCGAAGCCACCGTGGCGCAGCTCGCCCTCCTTCGCGCCCTCGTAGGCGCGGCTCTCGATGAAGCGACTCCCGTAGGAGACCTGGCCGTCCGCGAAGCCGAACCTGTTCAGCATCGCGAGCCCGTCGAACCAATGGGCCACACGGCGGCCGCCAACGTCGAGAAGGGCGGGCGTCACGCGCACGAGGGCACCGGTCAGCCACGCGGGCACCTCACCTGCAACCGGGAGCCGGTCGGCCCTCGTCTCCTCGTCCTGGCTCGTGAAGCCGAGCCTGTAACCGGTGCGTGAAGTTGCTTCCGTCGTCGCCATGGTCCAGAATATACCGTCTAGAATGGACCGGTGCAAGCAATGAGGCTCACCCCGACCTCCTACATCGTGCTCGGGCTGCTCGAGCTGGGGGGCGAGTCCACCCCCTACGGCCTCAAGCAGCTCGTCTCGACGTCCGTGGGGAACTTCTGGACGCTCCACCACGCGCAGCTCTACACCGAGCCGGAGCGCCTGGCGAAGGGCGGGTACGTGAGCGAGCGGCGCGAGCGGGGCGGGCGGCGGCGAAGGCTCTACGAGCTCACCGCGAAGGGCCGGCGCGCGCTCGACGGCTGGCGCACCGAGGACACGAGCTCCCTCGGCGAGTTCCGCGAGCCGGCGCTGCTGAAGCTGTTCTTCGGCGCGGACCCGGGCCGGCTCGCGGCCGTGCAGATCCCGGCCCACCGGGCGAAACTGGCCGAGTACGAGGCGATCCGCGACGGCATGCCGGAGGACGTGCCGGACGGGCCGCGCCTCGCGCTCGACGCCGGCATCCGGCACGAGCGCAGCTCGATCGAGTTCTGGGAGCGGTTCGCGGGCTAGGGTTCCGGCCCATGACGACCGCCGCGGAGCCACGCCCGGC
>DASQTS010000329.1:0-9305 GCA_035641775.1 Thermoleophilaceae bacterium | reverse complement strand
CAGCCGCTCGACGGCCATGCAGAAGGCCATCGCGTTGAAGTAGTACGAGAGGTAGTCCATCCGCTCGACGAACGGGATCACCTTCCAGTACTGGTGGTCCTCGCAGCTCTTCTCGATGCCGGTGTGGACGTAGCCGATGATGGGCTTGACGTCGCGCACGGTCTCGCCCTCGAGCGTGGTCAGCAGGCGGAGCACGCCGTGCGTCGCCGGGTGGTGCGGGCCGATGTTGATCGTGAGGAGCTCGTCGTGCTCCTCGCCCATCGGCTCCATCGTCACCGAGCGCTCGCGCGCGCGGTACGGAACCTGAAGCGGCTCAGTCATACCAGCGCGGCAGCTTCGGCTCGTTGAAGGTGTAGATCACCGGCTCGCCACCGATCGGGAAGTCGCGGCGCTGCGGGTAGCCCTCGTAGTCCTCCGGCATGAGGATGCGGCGCATGTCCGGATGGCCGTCGAAGACCACGCCGAACATGTCGTAGACCTCGCGCTCCTGGAAGTCGGCGGTTGGGTGGAGGTCCACCACGGTCGGGACGTGCGGATCGTCGGTCGTCACGCGCGTGCGCACGTTGAGCCTGTCGGCGCGCTCCATCGAGAGCAGCTCGTAGTGCACGCCGAGGCGGGGCTCCTCCGGGAGGTAGTCCACGCCGTGGAGGCTCATGAGCCGCTCCCACGGCTCGTCGTCCTCGTCGCGGAAGTAGGCGATCACGTCGCGCACGCTCCCCGGCGCCACGTCGAGGGTCGCGCGCCGGCGGTGGAAGACCGTGCCGGTAACGGCGTCCTCGCCGATCCGCTCGCGGACGCGCTGGGCGATCAGCTCGAGGCCGGTCGCGTCAGGCAACGTCGACCCCGTCGGGCGACTCCTCGGTGCCGTAAGCGCGGTAGCGCTCGCGCCAGCCCATCGCCGGGTCGCCGGCGATCTGGTCCTGGAGCTTCATGATCCCGTAAATCAGCGCCTCGGGACGCGGGGGGCAGCCCGGCACGTAGATGTCCACCGGCAGGAACTTGTCGGCGCCCTGGACGACCGCGTAGTTGTTGAACATGCCGGCGCTCGACGAGCACACGCCCATCGCGATCACCCACTTCGGCTCGAGCATCTGCTCGTAGAGGCGGCGGATGATCGGCGCCATCTTGATCGAGACGCGGCCGGACAGGATCAACAGGTCGGCCTGGCGCGGCGAGAAGCGGATCACCTCGGCACCGAAGCGGGACAGGTCGTTCCGCGGCGAGCCGATCACGGTGATCATCTCGATCGCGCAGCACGCGAGGCCGAACCCGAGTGGGAAGAGCGCATTCTTGCGGGCCCAGTTCTGGGCCTCCTCGAATTTGGTGAACAGCAGCCGCTGCTCGACCTCCCGCTCGAGGTCCTCGCCCTCGATCTCCCCGCGGAGGAGCTGCTGAGCCTTGAGCTGCCGCACGCGGAGGTCGCTCCCGTCGACCTTCGTGCGCGTCACTTCCACTCGAGTGCTCCTCTCCGCCAGACGAACACGAGCGCCACGAGCAGCAGGGCGACGAAGATGCCGGTTTCCACGAGGGCGAAGACGCCGAACGCATCGAGCTTCATGGCGACCGGATAGAGGAACACCACCTCGATGTCGAACAGGATGAAGAGCATCGCGATCAGGTAGAAGCTGATCCCGAAGCGGAACGACTTCTTCACGTCGGACGGGAGGCCGCTCTCGTACGGCTCGCGCTTCACGCCGATCGGCCGCTTCGGGCCGAGAGCGCTGTTGGCCAGGGTGAAGGCAGTGCCGATCCCGATGCCAAGCAGCAGAAAGACGAGCGCTGGCAGGTAGCTCTTCAGCATGCCAACCCGGAGGTATAACGCACCCTTGTGCGAGGCAGCTACATAGTGCGGAAGGACACTCGGTGAGCGGGTTTCACGCCGTCGTCGGGATCGCCGTCCTGGCATCGAACCTGGTCGCCGCGGGGTGGGGCGCGGTGGGCTGGGTGCGGAAGGACGCGCGCGCCTCGATCGTGTTCTGGCCACTGCTCCGCGTGGCGCAGGCGACGGTCGTCGTGGAGGCCGTCGTGGGGCTGCTCCTCGTGGCCCGCGGAGCGTCGGCGCCGGACGGCCTCCACATCGCCTACGGCATCGCGCCGCTACTCATCTCGCTCGTGAGCGAGGGCATGCGCGCGGCCGTGGCGCAGCGCGAGCTGGAGGACGTCGAGGACGTGGACGCGCTGGAGCGCTCCGACCAGATCGCGCTGGCAAAGCGGGTGGCCCTCGGCGAGATGGGCGTGATGACCGTCGGCGCCCTGCTAATCGTGACGCTCGCGCTGCGCGCGTTCCAGACCGGCGGCTAGAGCGATCGGAGCAGCCGCCTCAGCGATGGTGAGAGCGCCGCTTGACCCCTCGGTGCGCCACGCCCGTTGCGCGCGAGGGCCGCGTGTGCACGGAACATCGGATCCTTCGAGCCGGTGCGAAGCGCACGCCGCGCCCACTCGAGCCCCCGCTCCGGCCGGCCGGCTCTCGTGTACGCCCAGCCCAACGCGTCCGCCGAGCGGATGCTCGGCGCGCGCCGGAACACGCTTCGGCCGAGCTCGACCGCCTTCGCCGGCGAGCCGTGGTTGGCCTCGAACAGCACGGCTTCCGCGTCGGGCAGCCCGCCGCCCGCGATGTCGGCTGCGTGCATCTCGCGCGCGGCCTCCAGGTGGCGCGCGGCCGCGCTTCGGTGGCCGGCTGCCAGCTCGACCTCGCCGAGCAGCGTGAGCGACGTGGTCAGCGGCAGCCGCCGCGTCGAGCGACGCAGGAGCCGCGCGGCGGCCTCGAGGTTGCCGTTCGCCGCCTCGACACGGGCCAGCCCCGTGAGGGCCTGCGGGTATGACCGCACATCGCGGAGCGCGTCGAGGTACGCCGAGCGCGCCGCCGCCACCCGGCCGCGGGCGAGCTCGAGGTCGCCGAGCAGCGCCCGCACGTAAGCGGAGCTCTGCGCGCCGCCGCCCGCGGATACGGCGAGCCGCATCGCGCGCACCGCGCCGGCGGGGTCGCCCGTCAGCTCGCGGTAGTAGGACACGCGCGCGTACGCCGGAAGCCCGGGCTTCATGTCGACGAGCTGCTGCGCCGTGCGCGCGGCGGCCTCGTATCGGCCAAGCTCGAGCTGGGCGTCGGCCACCACCGTCAGCGGGCTCGCCAGCTCAGGCGCGACGCGCTGCGCCTCGAGGCCGTGCCGCAGCTGACCGCGGAAGTCGTGGCGGAGCCCGGCCAGGGTGGCGGCGCCCACGAGAGCGCTCACGTTACGCGGGTCACGCCTGAGCGCGGCCGACACCGCGCGGTCGGCGCCCGCGTACAGCGACGCGTCACCCGTCTCACGCGCGCGCACGAGGTACGCGCCCGCGAGCGCGGCTCGCGCGGAGGCGCTGTCGGGCGCGGCCTCCACCGCGACCCGCGCGTCTCGAACCGGGCTCCCGGAGGGGCGTCCGATGTCGCCGCCGGCGGACAGCGCCGGCGGCGCGGTGGCGCTCTCGTTGAGTGCCACCATCGCCGCCAGCACCGCACCGAAGACGGCGAGCGGGGCGAGCAGGAACCTGCCCAGTGCCGGCATCGCCGTCATCGGATCAGCCTCCGGCCGGCACCGGGGCGTGGCCGGGCTCCGTCCGCGCCGATGGCGCGGAGTCGAACCCGCTGGCCGGCGCCGCCAGGTAGGGGAACGCCGGCAGGAACGGCTTGTCGTTCTGGTCGACGCCGTCGCCGAGCGGCACCTTGTTGTCCTTCAGGAAGCCGGCCACGACCTGCAGGTCGATGTCGACCACGTCGTCACCCAGCCGGCGGCCGTTGGGGTAGCCGGCCACGTCGCCGCCGATCACGCCGAAGCGGTCCTCCGCGTCCGAGGGGGGCACCCCCAGGTTGAGCTTGATCGTGTCGACCGCGGGCGGGCCCTCGATCCCGGGATGCTGGTTCAGGTCGGGGATGCCCTGGAGCAGCGCCTGGACGATGTCGGTGCGGCCATCCTCGGGCGCCCCGATGTCGAACAGCGCGTTGAGGATCGCGGCGAGCTCCGGCTTCACGACGTACTTGCCGTACAGCGCCGCGTCCCGGTTCGGGGTGGTGCGGTTGAACCGGTCCTTCTGCCCGAGCGGGATCACCACCTCGTTCACGAGCGGGTTGCCGAGTCGCGAGACCTGGACCCAGCGCCCGCGCCCACGCGCGGAGCCGGCGACCTGGAGACGCCTGCGCTCGGTGGTCGACCACACGCCGACCACGGCGTTCGCGGCATCCGCGGACGCCACTGGGCGGTGGTCTCGGGTGGCGAGCCGCTCGGGCAGCTGCAGCACGACCGAGTGCACGTTGTAGCCGCTCAGGTCGTCCTTGCCCTCGCCCCTGTTGCCGGTCAGCTCCCGGACGTTCAGTCCGTCGAAGGTCGCGCCGAGGTCGACGAAGAACGGGTCGTCGCGCTGGCCGACGAACACCTTGGTGCCGTCGCGGAGCCCGCGAGTCGCACCCGCGACGAACGCGTCGTAGTTCGGGAACGTCTTGGGACCGATGTTGGGCGGCGCGACGGGAAGGCCGCGCGCGAGCGTCCGCTCGCGGACCCGGTGGCCGCCGCGGCCGTAGCGATGCGTCTCTCGCACTATCGAGTAGCGCTGGATGACGTTCAGCTTCGGGTCGCCGAAGCCGCTCGCGCCCGGAAGCGCGTACAGGAACGACTCCCGGTTGCGGATCCTCGTCCTGAACTTGAACCGGTACGAGACGTCAGGGCGCCCGTCACCGGTGTTGTCGATGTGGACGTAGTACCGGGCGCGGTCGTCGAACGAATGGAAGTTCGGGCCGTTCGCGGGCACCTCGCCCGGGATCCAATTCGCCGCGACGGTCAGCGCGCCGGGCGCATCCTTCGCGGTCCACGCGTACGTGTCGGTGTTGTCCGCCGACGGGTCGAGCGAGATGCCCGGCGCCTCGCGGTGGCTCGACGAGAGGGCGAGCGGAACTGCGATCGCCATCGCCGCCATCGCTGCAGGGGCAAGCAGCAGCCTGCGCATTGCGAGTCCTCCTTTGGGAGAGTTGTGGAGGCGGGGCCGTGGCCCAGTTCAGCCTCCTCTTACCCCTCTATGCGCGACCCGGCCGAATCCGGATCACTCGCTAGCGGACGGTGAGCTCGCCCTTCATGCCGAGCTTCGCGTGGTCGCCGACGGTGCAGACCAGCTCGTAGTTGCCGTGCTCGAGGATCACGAGCGCCGACTCCCTGTCGCCGGCTGGGAACGACGGCGTGCCGCCCACCAGCTCGCCGGCTCTCCGCACCTTGATGTTGTGCGCCAGCGAGCCCTCGTTTCGCAGCGTAATGCGCAGCCGCCCGGCGCCCTTTACCACGATCGCGGCCGGGTCGAAGGAGTACTCGCGGCCCACCATGGTGACCTCGCCGTTGGCCGGGACGGTGACCGTTCGCTCGGGCGCGTCGTCGCCTCCGCAGCCCAGGGCGAGCAGCGGGCAGAGGCCGAGCGTGAGAGCGAAGCGCCGCAAGGGGAGCGGATACTATGCGCCGCCGTGACGCGCCCGATCGCCATCGCCTGCGCCCTGGCCGCCGCCCTCTTCGCCGGCTGCGGCGGTGAGGTGAAGGTTCCCGAGGACGACCAGACGGCGCGCCGCGGGGCCGAGCTGTTCTACGAGCGCTGCTCCGGCTGCCACACCTTCGAGGCCGCCAACTCGTACGGCTCCAAGGCGTCCGGTCAGCTCCAGGGCGGCGAGCGCACGAACGGCCCGAACTTCGACGTGCGCAAGGAGAACAGGGACGACGTGCTGTTCGCGATCCGCAACGGCGGCTTCTCCGGGGCGATCATGCCCGCCAACATCGTGACCGGCGAGGAGGCCGAGGCGGTCGCGGACTTCGTCGAGAAGTACTCCGGCAAGGCGGACGGCGGGACGAACGACCCGACGGCCGGCGGCCAGAGCGAGTAGCGCCGGAGCGGGGTCGCGGTGCTCGACCTCAGGCAGATCCGCGACGACCCCCAGCCGGCGCGCGACTCGCTGGCGCGCCGCGGAGTCGATCCGGCGATCCTCGATGAGGCGCTCGAGCTGGACGAGCGCCGCCGCGCGCTCCTGCCCGAGCTCGAGGAACTGCGCGCGCGCAAGAACCAGGCGAGCAAGCGCATCGGCGAGCTCCAGCGGAGTGGGGAGGACGCGTCCGACGCGATCGCCGAGGTGAAGGGCGCGTCCGCGCGCGAGAAGGAGCTCGACGACGAGCTGCGCGCCGTGGAGGAGCGCCGCACGGCGGTGATCCACTCGCTGCCGAACCTGGCCGATCCCACGGCCGCGGCCGAGGACGAGGTGATCCGCGAGGTCGGCGAGTCCGGCGGGACGGGCCGCAGCCACGTCGAGCTGCTCGGCGACTGGCTCGACACGGAGCGCGCCGCGCGCGTCTCCGGCTCGCGCTTCGTCTACCTGAAAGGGCCGCTCGTGAGGCTGGAGCTCGCGCTCGTCCAGTGGGCGATCGCGAAGCTCGAGCCGCAGGGCTTCACGCCGGTGGTCCCGCCGGTGCTCGTGCGCGAGCAGGCGCTGATCGGCACGGGGATGCTGCCGGACACGGAACAGCAGATCTACCGGGTGCCGGACGACGAGCTGTACCTCGTCGGGACCTCGGAGGTGCCGCTCGCGTCCCTGCACGCGGGCGAGATCCTCTCGGGCGAGGACCTGCCACGCCGCTACGCCGGCTTCTCGCCGTGCTTCCGGCGCGAGGCCGGCGCGGCCGGTAAGGACACGCAGGGGCTGTTCCGGGTGCACCAGTTCGACAAGGTCGAGATGTTCGCCTTCGTCGAGCCTGACGAGTCGCCGGCGGAGCACGAGCGGCTGCTCGCCATCGAGGAGGACATCCTCCAGGCGCTCGAGCTCCCCTACCGGGTGGTGAATATCTCGGTTATGGACCTCGGCGCCTCCGCCGCCAAGAAGTACGACCTCGAGGCGTGGCTGCCCGGCCAGGGCCGCTTTCGGGAACTCACGTCGTGCTCGAACACGACCGACTTCCAGGCCCGCCGGCTCGACGTGCGCTACCGGCCCGGCGAGGGCGAGTCGGTGCGGCACGTCCACACGCTGAACGGCACGGCGGTCGCCGTCGGGCGGACGATCATCGCGATCGTCGAGAACCACCAGCGCGACGACGGCAGCGTGGAGATCCCGGCGATCCTGCACCCGTTCGGCGCGCCCGAGCGGCTCGAGCCCGCCTCGGCCTAAGATCGAACCGCTACCCGGAGGGGTGGCAGAGCGGTTGAATGCACCGGCCTTGAAAGCCGGAAGGGGCCGTCAGGTCCCTCGTGGGTTCGAATCCCACCCCCTCCGTTGGCGTCCTACCGCGGCGGGTTGACGGCACCGCTCAGTACGCTGGGCCCCGCCGCGTGATCCCCCCCGAACAGCTCGCCGGTGCTCTCGAGCGCCTGGATCCGAGGGAGAGGGAGCTGCTCGCTCTTTCGCTCCGAAGACGCGTCCCCGACGACGCCCTCGCGCGCGTGTATGACGTGGCTCCGCACGAGGTGGCGCGCCGCCGGGCGGGCGCGATAGACAGGCTCGCCGACGAGCTCGGGGCCCAGCGCGGGGAGGACCTCGGCGCGGTGCTACAGGCGCTGCTCGACGAGGGCACCTGGACACAGCTCGACGCCGATTTCGAGAACCGCGAGCCCGCGCCGGACGCTGGCGTCCAGGCGGCCGGAAACGGCGACGGCCACCCCGCGGAGGAGCCGGACGCGCCGCCCGCCGAGGAGCCGTCGGAGCAGCCCGGCTCGGTGGCCGTCGACGAATGCGCGCCGGTCGTGCCCGTCTCGAGCGAGCCGGTGCTCGAGATGCTCGCCGCGCGCGAGGGCGTGCGCGGGCCGGATCGAGCGGATGCGCCGCCGGCCGGATGGCGCCCGGCGCGCCTGTGGGCGATCGTGCTCGGCAGCTTCATCGCGGCGGTGATCGGAGGAGCCGCGGCCTTCGTCGGGTTCTCGGAGTGGGGTGACGACGGCGCGTCGGAGACGGTCGCGCTGGACGACGGGACGCGTCACTTCGCGCCGTCCCTGGGCGGCCCGCTCGAGGCGCCCTTCCCCGCGGAGCCCGGCCCGGTGTCGTGCTTCTCGACCGCGAGCATCAACCGTCGCGTGACGCTGTACCGCGGGCCCGGCGGCCGCAGGCGCCTGCGCCTCACGGCGAAGACCGAATGGGGCTCGCCGCGTGTGCTCGGCGTGGTCCGCCGGCGGGGCGACTGGATCTCCGTGCAGGCGCCCGAGCTCGCGAACGGCGAGGTGGCGTGGATGGAGGCGAGCCGAGCCCGGCTCGACTGCGTTCGCTGGTCGATTTACGCGGACCTCTCTCGGCGGCGGCTGTACGTGCAGCATGACGGCGCGACGGTGCGCAGGTTCGACATCGCCATCGGGCGCAAGGGGAACCCGACCCCTAGGGGCCGCTTCACGGTCACCGACAAGCTGCGCGTGACCGACCGCGGCTCGCCGTACGGCTGTTGCGTCCTCGCCGTGACCGGGCATCAGACGCGGCTGCCCGCGGGCTGGCCCGGCGGCGACCGCCTCGCCGTCCACGCCACCCACGAGCTCTCGAGTCTCGGGCGGGCCGCGAGCCTCGGGTGCCTTCGAGTGACCTCGGCCCAGGCGCGCTGGCTGATCCGCACAATGCCGCTCGGCACCCCGCTGTTCGTGAAGGCCTGATCTCACGCACGGCGGCGCCGGTTCGTTCCATGAGTGTGAACCTGCCCCCCTTTCAAGTGCTCCTCGAGGAGCACCGAGCCGACGTGTACCGCTTCCTGGTCGCAACGGCGGGGCGCTCGGATGCCGACGACTGCTTCCAGGAGACCTGGATCGCCGCGCTGCGCGCCTATCCGAAGCTGAGCAGCGGAGACAACCTCCGCGCCTGGCTGTTCCGGATCGCGCAGAACAAGTCGATCGACGCGCACCGGGCGCGCGGCCGCAGGGCCGTGCCGGTGGCGGTGGTGCCGGAGGGCGCCACGCCGTCCGCCGACGAGGACGATCCGGAGCTGTGGGCGCGCGTCCGCGAGCTGCCGGCGAAGCAGCGCACCGCGGTCTTCTGCCGCTCTGTGCTCGGCATGCCGTACGACGAGCTGGCAGTGCTGCTCGAGTCGAGCGAGGACGCGGCGCGCCGCAACGTGTACGAGGGACTTAAGCGCCTCAAGGAGGATTTGAGCTGATGACCGACATTGAACTGAAACTGCGCGAGGCCGCGCTGGACCTGCCCGCCGACGCGCCGTCGCTCGCCGAGCGCGCGGACGACGAGGGACTGCTCGACGTGGCGTACGCGTCGGTTGACTCGCCGCTCGGGCCCCTGCTCGTGGCGGCGACGCCGGAGGGCCTCGTGCGAGTCTCGTACACGCAGTTCCGCGGCG
>DASQTS010000328.1:0-13522 GCA_035641775.1 Thermoleophilaceae bacterium | reverse complement strand
CCTGAACGACGTGCGCGGCTGGGCGAAGGGCACGCTTCCCACCTACCAGGACCGCAAGGTCTTCTTCGAGTCGATCGTGAACGGCGACCCCGACCCGATCGAGCTGCTCCGGCGCGGCGACGAGCAGGCCGTGCGCGACCTTATCGCGGCGGCGCAGCGCGTCCACCAACCTGCCTGACGAGCTGACACACATCGACGAGGCCGGGAGCGCCCGGATGGTCGACGTGGGTGACAAGGCCATGACGGACCGGCGCGCGGTGGCGCGCGCCGTGGTGCGAATGGCGCCCGAGACGGCCGCGGCGGTCGCCCGCGGCGACGCGCCGAAGGGCGACGTCGCCGGGACCGCGCGGATCGCCGGCATCCAGGCGGCCAAGCGGACCTCGGAGCTGATCCCGCTCTGCCATCCGCTGCCGCTGTCGTTCGTGGACGTGCGGGTCAAGGTGCTCGAGGACCGCGTGGAGATCGAGACCGAAGCGCGGACCAATGGCCAGACCGGCGTGGAGATGGAGGCGCTGACGGCCGCCTCGGTCGCGGCGCTCACGGTCTACGACATGGTCAAGGGCATCGAGCGCGGCGTGGAGATCGCCGAGGTGACCCTGCTGGAGAAGTCCGGCGGGCGCCACGACTGGCGCCGCGAGCCGTGAGCTCGCGCGCCGCCGTCCTCACAATCTCGACGACGCTGGCGAGCGGCGACGGCGAGGACGTGTCGGGGCCGGCGCTCGTCCGGCTCTGCGAGGCCGCGGGGCTGGAGGTCCAGCACGAGGTGGTGTCGGACGACCGCGAGGCGATCGTGGCCGCGATGAAGCGGCTGGCCGACCACGACGGCGTGCGCTTCATCTTCACCACCGGCGGGACCGGGCTTACGGTCGACGACGTGACGCCGGAGGCCACGCGCGCGGTGATCGAGCGCGAGGCGCCCGGCTACGCCGAGGCGATCCGCATGGACTCGCGGCAGCATACGCCGCTGGGACTGCTCACCCGCGGGGCCTCGGGCGTGCGCGGGCGCACGCTGATCGTGAACCTGCCGGGCAACCCGAAGGCGATCGAGCAGTCATGGCCGATCGTGGAGCCGACGCTCGAGCACGCGGCGCAGCTGTTGGAGCGCCGCGCGTAGTAGCGCATGCACCGGGCGGTACCGGTGCGCAGCGATGTTTTCAGCCGGCCAGGCCCTTCTCGCGCAGCTCCTTCTGAGCGGACTCCGACTTGCCGAGTCCCTCCAGGCCCATCCCGCCCAGCACCTCCGGCGCCTTCGTGAACTGCACCTCCGAGTACTGCACGACCTCGACGAGGTTCCCCCACGGGTCGCGGAAGTGGAGTCCACGGCCGGGCTCGACCTCGACCCGGGCGTCCTGCAGCGCCTTGCGCACGCGCGCCCGGTCCTCCACGACGAGGCCGAAATGGGCGCCGGGCCCGGCGCTGGGCGCCTCGCTCTGGGAGAGCGCCAGGAACTGGTCGCCCATGTCGAGGAATGCCATACCGTGCACGCGGCCGCGCAGCTCGACCTCGAAGACCCGCCCGTAGAACGCCACGGCCTCGTCCACGTCGCCCACCTCGAGCGCCACGTGATTTATCCCTACCATCCGGGCCACCTGCTGAGCTTACGCCCCAGTAGGGAAGAACCTTGAGGCGTAGTTCTCGCCCAAGACGGGAATCACGCCTCGAGGGCGGCAGGGACGCCGCCGATGCAATGCCGTAATAGCTCCTGCTGACCAGGAGGGGGAACCTGTTTTGCCCGCCCGCTGCCGACGGCTCATGCCGCTGCTCGTGTGCGCGCTCACGGTTGCGTGGGCGCCGGCCTCACATGCCGCCCCGCCCGACTTCGTCGGGATGACATCCGAGGACGTCTTCGCCGGTGAGGGCCACTACCGGTCCAGCACGATGAGCCATCAACGCTCCGTCGGTGTGGGATTGATCCGCCAGGTGTTCGACTGGGCGAACGTCGAGACGTCACCCGGCCATTACAACTTCGGCGTCTACGACGGCTACGTGCGCGAGGCCGCCGCCCACGGAATCGCGCTGCTGCCGATCCTGCACAACCCGCCGCCGTTCTACCGGCGAAGCGCCGCGAGGGGATGGTGCCCGCCGCCGAAGCTCTCGTCGATGGCGGCCTATGCGCGTGCCGCGGTGCGCCGCTACGGGCCCAACGGATCGCTCTGGCGCGAGCACCCCGGGGCGCCGAGCCTCCCGATCCGCTCCTGGCAGATCTGGAACGAGCCGAATCTCGGGATCTACTGGTGCAACCGGCCGAACGCGCGCGAGTACGCCAGCATGCTGAGGGTCGTGGGCAAGGCGATCAAGCGCGTGGATCCCGGCGCGGAGATCGTCACCGCGGGGATGCCGGACAGCAAGCTCAAGTCGGCGATGCCGCTGGACAGGTACCTGAAGCGCCTGTACAGGGCGCGCGGCAAGCGGTACTTCGACACGCTCGCGATCAACTCCTACGCCAAGAACAGCGCGGACCTGTCCGAGCTCCTGCGCAGGGTCCGCCGCCACATGAACCGCGCGCGGGACCGGCGCGCCCGGATCTGGATCACCGAGATCGGATGGGGCGACGCCGGGCCGGCGCACCGCTTCATCGTCGGCCCAGAGAGGCAGGCCAACCTGATCGAGAGGTCGTTCGGCCTGCTGGCGAGGCTCCGGCGAAAGCTGCGCCTGCGCGGAGTCGTTTATTACTCGTGGCGCGACGCGAGGCCGTATCCGCCGAAGTACAACGACATGTGGGGCCTCCACACCGGCCTCCTGGACCTGCACGGCAACCCGAAGCCGGCCTATCACGCCTTCGGGCGGGCCGTCGCGTCGCTCCGCTAGGCGCCGCCTCGGCAGCCATAGGCTTCCGCCGTGATGGATGCGGCGATCGAGCTCGACGACCTCGAGCGGCGGTACGGCGAGCGCGTGGCGCTCGCCGGCGTGAGCGTGAGCGTGCCCGCCGGCGCTACCCTCGCCGTGCTCGGCGGCAACGGGGCCGGCAAGACGACGCTGCTGCGGGTCCTGGCCGGGCTGCTCCGCCCGCACGGCGGTAGCGCGAGCGTCCTCGGCGCGGCACTGCCGGGCGAGCGCTGGAAGCTGCCGGCACAGGTGGGCTACCTCGGGCACGAGCCGCTGCTCTACCGCGAGCTCAGCGGCCGCGAGAACCTCAGCTACCACGCGGACCTTCACGGGGTGGCTCATTCGCGCCTGGAGCCGCTGCTTGCCCAGCTCGGTGTCGAAGATCGCGCGGACGAGCCCGTTCGCGACCTCTCACGCGGCCTCGTCCAGCGCTTCGCGATCGCCCGCGCCGTGCTCCACGATCCGCCGCTGCTGCTTCTGGACGAGCCGCGCGCGAACCTCGATCCCTCCGCCGCGGAGCTCGCGGAGCCGCTCATAGGGCGCTCGGCGGGGCGGACGCGGGTGCTCGTAAGCCACGACGTGCAGGGAGCGCTCTGCGAGTCGGACGCCGCGCTCGGCCTGAGAGCAGGGCGGCCGGCGCCCGTGGACGCGGAGCTGTACAGGTGATTGCCGCGGCGCGCGCGATCCTGCGGAAGGACCTCCGCATCGAGCTCCGCACGAGGGAGTCCGTGCCCGCGATGGTCCTCTTCTCGATCACGGTGTACGTGCTCTTCCACTTTGGGCTCGATCGCGACTCGCTGGACGGCGAGCTTGCATCCGGGGTCCTGTGGGTGACGCTGCTGCTGGCCGCCGTGATCGGCGTGTCGCGCCTGTTCGCCGCGGAGCGCGAGCAGGGCGGCATCGACGGGCTGCTGCTCGCGCCCGTGGACCGGACGTCGCTGTTCGTGGCCAAGGCTGCCGCGCTGTTCCTCTTCCTCACTGCGGTCGAGTTGGTGGCCGTGCCCGCCTTCGGCCTTCTTCTGCTCGGCCCGGGCCTCGGCGGGGCGTTCCCGGAGCTGTTGCTCGTGCTCGGGCTCGGCAACCTCGGGATCGCGGCGGTGGGCGCGCTGGTGGCGGCGCTCGCGGCCGAGACGCGCGCGCACGAGCTGATCGTCCCGCTGCTGCTGCTGCCGCTGCTCATGCCGGTGCTGATCGCCTGCGCCCAGGCCACCGAGCCGCTGCTGCGCCAGGACGCCGGCCCCGAGGACCTCGGCCGCTGGCTTTCGCTGCTCACTCTTTACGATGTGGTGTTCGTGCTTCTCTCAGTAGCGGTCTTCGACTTCTTGCTCGAGGACTGATGTATTCCAAGGGCCTGGCTCCACTCGCCGCAGCGACTGCCGTGACGATCACGGCGGCATTCACCATGGTGTTCTTCTACGCGCCGAACGACGCGGACCAGGGCTTCGTCCAGAAGATCTTCTACGTGCACGTGCCGATGGCGATCGTGGCCCTGTGCGGCTTCGTGGCTGGCGGGATCTTCGCGATCAGGCACCTGCGGAGCGGGGACTCCTCCTGGGACCTCCGCTCGTACGTGGCGATCCACATGTCCATCATTCTGGGGCTCGGCGTGCTCGTGACCGGCGCCATTTGGGCGAAGGCATCGTGGGGCCACTGGTGGGTCTGGGACGAGCCGGTGCTCGTCTCGTTCCTCGTGGTCTTCCTCCTGTACTGCGTCTACTACCCGCTGCGCTTCTCCATCGAGGACCCCGAGCGCCAGGCGCGCTACTCGTCCGTGTTCGCGATCGCGGCTGGCGCGTTCGTGCCGCTGAACTTCATCGCCGTGCGGATGGCCGAGACCTTCACCCACCCGCGCGTGCTGTCGCAGACCGGCGGCGACATGCCGGGCGACATGCGGCTGACGTTCCTGGTCGCGCTCCTGGGGATGGCGCTGCTGTTCGTGACGCTGTGGAAGCTCGAGCTCACCGCCAAGCACGCGTCGATGCAGCTCAAGAGGTTGAGGAACCGTGCCCGCGTTGCCGCTTGACGAGGCCGGGAAGTACGTGGCCGGCGCGTACGTCGTGTTCGTCGCACTGATCCTGGTGTACGTGGCGATCATCGGCGCGAAGATCGCGCGCCTCGAGCGTCAGATCTCGGAGCTGGTCTCGGAGGACGACGAGTGACCGGCGAGCTCCTCGCCCTCGGCGCAAACCACAAGACCGCGCCGCTTCCGCTGCGCGAGCGGCTGGCGCTGCCGGACGGGCGCGCGGCACGTGTGCTGGCGGAGCTCGTCGACCACGAGGCCGTGCACGAGGCCGTCGCGATCTCCACCTGCAACCGCACCGAGCTCTATCTGGTTACCGCGGACCCCGTCGAGGCGGAGAACGCCGCGCTGGCGATTCTCTCGCGCCAGGCGGGCCTGCGGCCGACCGAGCTGCTCGGCGCGATCTACTCGCTGCGCGGCAGCGAGGCCGTGGAGCATCTGTTCTCGGTGACGGCCGGGCTCGACTCGATGATCGTCGGCGAGGCCGAGGTCCAGGGGCAGGTCAAGCGCTCATACGAGATGGCCTTGGTCGAGGGCGTGACGGGCCCGGTAACGAACCGGCTCTTCCGCGACGCGCTCGGAACGGGCAAGCGGGTCCGGAGCGAGACGGGCGTGTCGCGCGCGAGCGTGTCGGTGTCGTCCGTGGCGGTGAAGCTCGCGGCGGACTTCCTCGGCGACTTGTCCGAGCGCCGCGTGCTCGTGATCGGCGCGGGGGAGAACGCGGAGCTCACGGCCCGCGCCCTGCGCGACCGCGGCGTGGAGGCGCTGTTCGTGGCAAACCGCCGCTACGACAGGGCACTCGGGCTGGCGCAGCGCTACGGCGGTCGGGCGATCTCGTTCGACGACATGCCGGCGGAGCTCGAGCGTGCCGACATCGTGGTGAGCTCCACCGGCGCGCCTCACCAGATCGTGGCGCGCGAGGAGCTCGAGTTCGTTGCGGCCTCGCGCATGGGGCGCCCACTCGTGATGATCGACCTGGCCGTGCCGCGCGACATCGAGCCGAGCGTGCGCGACTGCCCCGGGATCGCGCTGTACGACATGGACGACCTCCAGGCCGAGGTGGCGCGCAACCTGAGCGGCCGGCAGGCCGAGGCCGACGAGGCGCTCGTGATCGTCCGCGAGGAGGTCGCCCGCTTCGATGAGTGGCTCGGCAGCCTTGACGTGGTGCCCACGATCTCCGCCCTGCGCCGCCGGGCGGACGAGATCGTGGACCAGGTGCTGCGCGAGAACGAGTCGCGCTGGGAGTCCCTGTCGGACGCCGACCGCGAGCGGCTCGCCACGATGGCCGGCGCGCTCGTGAGCCGGCTGCTCCACGAACCCACGCGCCGCCTGCGCGGCGCGGCCGGTGAGGGCACGTCCTACCGGTACGTGCACGCGGTGCACGAGCTGTTCGGGCTCGAGGCGGCGCTGGCACCGCTCGAGGACGCGCCCGCCGAGGTCACCGAGCTCGACGCCCGCCGTACGCGCCGCAGCCGGTGATCCGCCTCGGGACGCGCGGAAGCGCGCTCGCCCTGGCGCAGGCCCGCTGGGTGGCGGAGCGGTTGCGCGGCGAGGTCGAGCTGGTGCCGATCAAGACGTCGGGCGACGAGCGCCGCCGCGGGACGCCCGAGCTCGCCGACAAGTCGCGCTTCGTGAAGGAGATCGAGGAGGCGCTGCTCGCCGGCGAGATCGACCTGGCGGTGCACTCGGCGAAGGATGTGCCCGCCGAGCTGCCCGACGGATTGATCATCCTGGCCGTTCCCGAGCGCGCCGACGCGCGCGACGCGATCTGTGGCGCCCCGTCGCTCGCCGAGCTCCCGGAGGGGGCGGTGGTGGGCACGGCGAGCCTCCGCCGCCGCGCGCTGCTGCTCGCTCTGCGACCTGACCTCGACGTGCGTGACCTGCGCGGCAACGTCGACACCCGGCTCCGGCGCCTCGCTGAAGGCGACTTCGACGCGATCGTCCTCGCGCAGGCCGGTCTCGACCGCCTCGGACGTGGCACGGAGGGGCATCCGCTCGACGCGGCGCGCTTCGTGCCGGCGCCGGGACAGGGATGCCTGCTGATCGAGGCGCGCGACGCGGATGAGGCGGCGGCCGAGGCGTGCGCCGGCCTGACGGACGGCGCCGCCAACAGCTGCCTCATAGAGGAGCGCTATCTCGTGCACCGGCTAGGCGCCACCTGCCACACCCCGGTGGGGGTGCACGCCGTCGAGGGTGGCGACTCCCGCACTCTGACCGCTTTTGCCGGCCTGCCCGATGGCTCGAGATGGATCCGGGACGAGCTGGAGGCGCCGCTGGGCTCTGGACCGCCGATGCTTGCCCTGAACGTCGCCGAACGCATGATCGCCGCCGGCGCGGGTGAGCTGCTCGAAGAGGCCGAGCGCGCCGTCGCCGGCGGATAGCGTTCTCCGCGTGAGCGGCATCGTCTACCTGGTGGGCGCGGGTCCCGGCGACCCGGGCCTGATGACGCGGCGATCGCTGGAGCTGATCGCCGCCGCGGACGCGATCCTCTTCGACCGACTCATCCCGCAGGGCGCGCTCGAGGGCGCGCGGCCAGACGCCGAGCTTCGCTACGTCGGCAAGGAGCCGGGCGCGGCGGCGCTGAGCCAGGAGGAGACCAACGAGCTGCTCGTCGAGCTCGGCCGAGCCGGCAAGCGGGTGGTGCGGCTGAAGGGCGGCGACCCGTTCGTGTTCGGGCGCGGCGGCGAGGAGGCGGAGGCGCTGGCCGCGGCAGGCGTGCCGTTCGAGGTCGTTCCCGGTGTTACCGCCGGCGTGGCGGCCCCGGCGTACGCGGGCATTCCCGTGACGCACAGGGACGCGGCCTCGGCCGTAGCGTTCGTCACGGGTCACGAGGACCCCGCCAAGCCCGACACGGCGCTCGATTGGGACGCCTTGGCGCGGTTCCCCGGCACGCTCGTCTTCTACATGGGGGTCAAGAACCTCCCGCTGATCGCCGAGCGCCTGACCGCTGCCGGGCGAGCCCACCAGGAGCCGGTGGCGGTGGTCGAGCGCGGCACGCATGCGGGTCAGCGGACGGTCGTCGACACTCTCAGCGGGATCGCGGCGCGCGTGGAGTCCGAGGGTGTGCGGCCGCCGTCGATCACGGTCGTCGGGCGAGTCGCGGAGCTGCGCGAGACGATCGCCTGGCTGGAGACGCGACCGCTACACGGGGAGGTGGTGGCGGTGACGCGCGCCCGGTCGCAGGCGAGCGGGCTGGCCGCGCGGCTGCGCGAGCTGGGCGCGGAGGTCGTCGAGACGCCGGCGATCCGGATCGAGCCGCGGCCCGTCGAGGGCGAGCTGCGCGCGGCAATCGAGCGGATCGAGGGGTACGCGCTCGTCTGCCTGACGAGCCCCAACGGAGTGCGACTGCTGTTCGACGCGCTGGCGACGGTCGGTCGCGACGCGCGTGCCCTAGCCGGTGCGACAGTGGCGGCGATCGGCCCCGGCACCGCCGCGGAGCTGGCGGAACGCGGAATCGCCGCGGACGTCGTTCCGGAACGGTTCGTCGCCGAGGCGCTCGTCGAGGCCCTCGCGCCCGTCGAGGTCCAGGGCAGGCGCGTGCTCGTGGCGCGGGCGGCGGAGGCGCGCAGCGTGCTGCCCGATTCGCTCAGGGAGCGCGGCGCCGAGGTAAACGATGTTGCGCTGTACGACACGGTCGCCGAGCCACTCGGGGACGCCGCGCGTGCGGCCCTCGAGCGCGCGACCTACGTGACGTTCACATCGAGCTCAACCGTCCGCTTCCTGCTGGGCTCGGGGGTCAGGCCGCCGGAGTCGGCCCGAGTCGTCTCCATCGGACCGGTCACCACGAGCACCGCCGAGGAGAACGGCCTGGCCGTGCACGTCGAGGCGGACCGACACGACGTGGAGGGGCTTGTGGACGCGCTGACGGCCGACGCCCGCGGGCGGAGGGTGCCGGCGTGATCGTCACGCTGCTCACGGACTACGGTCGCGGCGACGACTTCGTAGGCGTCTGCCACGGCGTGATCCGGCAGATCCACCCCGACGCCGAGATCGTGGACATCACGCACGGGATCGAGCGCTACGCCGTGCGCCAGGGCGCGCTCGTGCTGCGGAACACGCTGCCGTACATGCCCGTGGGAGTGCACGTGGCGGTCGTCGACCCGCAGGTGGGCACGGAGCGCCGGGCGCTGGCGCTCTCCACGACCGACGGGCGCGTGCTCGTCGGCCCTGACAACGGCCTGCTGAGCCTCGCGTGGGAGCGCTGCGGTGGGGTGGACCGAGCGGTTGACATCACCCGCTCGCCACACCGGCTCGAGCCGGTCTCGGCGACCTTCCACGGGCGCGACATCTTCGCGCCGGTCGCGGCCCATCTGGCGGCGGGCGCCGAGCTGGCCGACGCGGGTGACCCGCTCGCCCCGGAGACGCTCAAGCGCGTGGAGCTGCCCGAGCCGCGCGACGAGGACGGCGCGGTCGTGGCGCACGCGCTCGTGATCGACCATTTCGGGAACGTGGGCCTGAACGTGGAGCACGACAGGCTCGCGGGCACCGGCATAACGCTCGGCGCCCGTGTCGAGGTCGGCGCGCTCGGGGAGAGCTATTCGGCCACCTACGCGCAGACGTTCGCCGACGTGGACCCGGGCGAGCTGATCGTGTACCAGGACGCCTACCGGACGCTCGCCCTGGCGATCAACCGCGGCGACGCCGCCGGCACGCTCGGGCTTGCGCCCGACGCCGAGGTGCGCCTGCGGCCGCAATGATCGGCTCGCCGCGGGTCCACCACCGCCTCACCGACTCGACCAACGAGCGCGCGAAGCAGCTGGCCGAGGCAGGCGCGCCGCACGGCACACTCGTCACCGCCGACGAGCAGAGCGCGGGCCGAGGCCGCCAGGGGCGGGTCTGGACGGCGCCGCCCCGATCGGCGGTGCTGATGTCGCTGGTCCTGCGCGAACTGGACGAGCGACTGCCGCTCACGGCGGCGGTGTCGGTCTGCGAGGCGCTGCCGGTCCCGGCCGCGATCAAGTGGCCCAACGACGTGTGGATCGGTCGCCGGAAGGTTGCCGGCATCCTCGTGGAGGGCCGTCCGCAGGAGGGCTGGGCGGTGCTGGGAATCGGCCTGAACGTGCTCGTCGAGCGAGCCGACTTCCCGCCCGAGCTGCGCGAGACGGCGACGTCGCTGCAGATTGAGGGCGGTGTCTCGTCCGGCGGCGAGTGCGCCGCGTCACCCGTAGAGCAGGTGCTCGCCGCGCTGCTCGACAGCCTCGACCGATGGCTCAGCGCGCGGCCCAACCTGGTGCTGGAGGCCTGGCGCTCTCGGGATGCATTGAAGGGTGAGCGAGTCCGGTGGTCCAGCGGCGAAGGCTTAGCCGATGGGATCGACGACTCAGGCGCACTCCTGGTCGAAACCCGCAACGGCCCCGTCACGCTGGACGCAGGCGAGGTACATCTGCTGCGCTGACGGAGCCGGTGGGATCGACAGGTTGAAGTCCGCTAGGCCGCGTCGCGCTCGGACGAGTCGTCCGAGTCGCGCGGCTCGTCGGTGTCGGGCGAGTCGTCGGCGTCCGGGGCGTCGCCGGTGTCAGGCACGTTCTGTTCGTCGTCCGAGTCGTCGGTGTCGGGCGAGTCTTCCGTGTCCGTCTCCGGCGGATCGGTCGAGTCGGCGTCGTCATCGCGGCCGCCGCCGTTCTCCGTCGTCCGGGTCGCGGCCACCTTCGCCTTCTCTGCGGCCGCGCCGTCCGCGTTGCCCCCACCGCGCTTCTTGCGGCGGCGGCCGCCTCGGCGGCGCTTGCCCTTCGGGAAGTTCCGCAGCAGCTCGCGGGCCAGTGCGCTCGGCTTTCGGGCCATCCGCATCCGGGCGCCGTCCAGCACCTGCTGCGCCTCCGGTGTGTGCGCGAGCGCCGCGGCCAGGAGCGCGGCGGACAGGCGCCTGTCCTGCTTCCGCGCCGCCTGCACCAGCCGGCGTGCGTTCCTCGCGTGCGCGGCGCCCGCCGAGTTCACCAACAGCCCGAGCAGCCGCTTCGTCTCCGGCCAGCGCTGAACCGCGTACTCCTCGTGCACCTCGCGCGAGTACTCGGCCAGGTGCCAGAGCCAGCGGGCCGCCTGGTCGCGGCGGCCGATCTGGCGCTCGGTCAGCGCCTGGAGCAGCACCTTCACGCCCTCGCGGCGCTCGTCTCGCGACCAACCACCCACGATCTCGACGGCGTCGTCGAATGCCTCAGGGTCGCGCAGGTTGCCGACCTCGCCGAGCGCCCGGAGCCGCAGCTGCGTGTTGCGGTTGCGGCGTAGGCACGTGATCAGGAACAGCCGCCGCAGCTCGCCGGTCGAGTCGAAGTGCAGCATCGCCTTCGCGCGGCGCCAGTTGTTCGAGGCCACGCGCGCGCCCGCTAGCATCGCCCACGCCTGCTGCTCGCCCCAGCTCAGGTGCTCCACGGCGATCCGCCACAGCTCCCGCTCGAAGACCTGCGCGCGCCGCTCGGCCTCCGCCGTTACCGGCACCACGCGCCGCTCCACCCGCAGCCGCCGGCCGCGCCCACGGCGCACCGGCCCGACGACGATCGCGCCGCCGCGATACACGTCGCGATCCAGCAGCGAGTGCAGCGTTACGACCGGGTCGTCGTTCGGGGTCGCCGGGTGCACGAAGTCCACGACGATCCCCGACTCCTTGCCGGGTGTCCGCCGCGTGACTCGGCCCACGCGCTGCTGGTAGATCCGCTTCGAGGCCGTCGGCGCAAGGTGCATGCAGACCGTCGCGCGCGGGGAGTTCCAGCCCTCGGCGAGCAGTTGCGCGTTCACTAGCACGTCGATCTCGCCGCGCTCGTACGCCGCGAGGACGCGGGTGAGCTCGCGCTTCGGCGTCTCACCGGACACGGCCTTGGCCTTGATGCCCGCCTCGACGAACGCCTTCGCCACGTTGTGCGCGTGCTTGACGCCGGCGGAGTAGACGACTCCCGGCACGTCCTTGAAGCGCGTCTTATAGAGGTCCGCGACAGCGAGGTTGAAGGGCGTCTGGTCGAGCAGCGCGGCCAGCTCTTCCTGGTCGAAGTCCTGGTCCACCTCGCCGCGGCGCAGCGGCACATTCGCGATCGAGCGGACGCCCACGCCCGGCGGGATCCGCACCGACCGCAGCGGCGCGATCACCCCGCGCCGGGCCGCCTGCGCCAGGTCGAACCGCGACGTCTGCGTCGGGAACAGGTCCGTCACGTGCCGCGCGATCAGCGCGCCGGTGGCGGTCATCCCGACGAAGACGGGGCCGGTCCACTGGCGGATCGAGGCGCTCGTCTTCTCGCCTAGGGCGGTATGCGCCTCGTCGCAGATGACGATCGTGTAGGCGTCCGAGACCTTGCCTGCGTTGCGAACGAACCACTGGTAGGTCTCGACCGTCACCGGACCGCCGGCGGGCGGCTCGCCGCCGCCGTTCCTCAGGAGCGGCGGGGAGATGCGCTTCTTGTAGCCGCGGTCGCGCAGCTCGCCGAGGAACTGGTCCACGAGGTTGCGGCGATGGGTGAGGATCAGGATGCCGCCGGTGCGAGAGGCCTCCACGAAGCCGAGCGCGGCGACGGTCTTCCCGGCCCCGGTGGCGTGCTCGAACCAGAAGCGGCGCGCGGCGCCCGGGTCCTCGACGACCGCGTCGGCCGCGGCCTCCTCCTCGGCTTCCTCGGCGGGATCCCAGTCGAGCGGCTCCTCCTCGGGCAGCTCGTCGCCCTCGATCTCGACCTCGCCCGAGTGGAGCTCCTCGAGCGCGCCGCTCCCCCTGCCGTTGCGGCCGATCAGCAGCTCGGACTCGAGCGCGATCAGCGTGCCCGACAGCGCGTCGACCTGGTGCGCGGACAGCGTCGTGCCGTCCGCCAGGTGTGGCTCCTCCTCGGCCAGCAGGCGCTCCAGCCCCAGCATCAGCGAGAACTCGCGCCGCCACTCGACCGACGGCTCGCTGCGGCCCGCCTCGATCTCCTTCAGTGCGGCGTCCAGGGCGGCGCGCCGCGCGGAGCTGTCCGCGAGCGCCGTCGCGGCGTCCTCGCCGTCGAGCACGAAGGATTCGCGCGCAAATTCCTCGGCGCGCTTCAGTTCATCGCCGGAAACCGGCGAGGCATCGACCACGGAGCTTCTTTCAGCCACGGATTAGGCGTTCTTCGGTAAAGAGGGGACGTACCGAGTTGCTCGTCAGGAGACAGCGGGGTACGCCCGTGGTGCGCCGCCGTTCTCTTGAGTCCCGCGAGCAACGGCGGACCAGGTCCTTGGGGGGACGCTTGGCGTACACCTATTGAAGCACACGATGATTCGAAGTGGGGTCACATCCTGCTCTGCCATCCTTCGGCGCGTGCGCCGGCTGACCGCTCTGTTAGTGCTCGTGGCGGCCCTCGCGGGGTGCAACTCGGACAGCGGGACGCCGTCCGCGAACTTCTACCCCGGCGGCGTCGACGCCTTCCAGAAGAAGATCAAGGAGGAGCGTGGCAAGCCGATCGTGGTGAACAAGTGGGCGTCCTGGTGCCCGCCCTGCCGGCTCGAATTCCCGTTCTTCAAGGACCAGGCGAACGAGCGCAAGGGCGAGGTCGTGTTCATCGGCGTGAACTCGCAAGACAACCGCGGCGACGCGGAGGCCTTCCTGAAGGAGGAGCCGGTCCCGTACAAGCACTTCGAGGACCCCACCCAGGAGGTCGCAGCCTCCTTCAACGGCGTCCAGGGCTTCCCGGTCACCGCCTTCTACGACGCCCGCGGAAGGCGCGAGTTCGTCCACTACGGCGG
>DASQTS010000327.1:0-3213 GCA_035641775.1 Thermoleophilaceae bacterium | reverse complement strand
TTCGGCGACGACATCGAGAAGATCCTCCCGCTCCTGCGCGACGACATCTCGGACTCCGCGTCGCTCGACGGCCTCATGGAGCTGCTCGTGCTCGGCGGCCGCTCACCCGAGCACGCGATCTCGATGCTCATCCCCGAGGCGCACCGCGGCCGCCCCGAGCTGCTGCAGGAGGTACGCGACTTCTACGCGTACCACTCGTCGCTCGTGGAGCCCTGGGACGGCCCGGCGGCCGTGGCGTTCAGTGACGGCCGCGTGATCGGCGCCACGCTCGACCGCAACGGGTTGCGCCCCGGCCGCTGGCTCGTCACGAAGGACGGCTGGGTCGTGTTCGCCTCCGAGACCGGCGTGATCGAGGTCCCGCCCGGCGACATCGAGGCCAAGGGCCGCCTGCTGCCCGGCAAGCTCTTCCTCGTCGATCTCGAGCGCGACGCGATCGTGCCCGACACCGAGATCAAGCAGAGTCTCGCTGCCCGCCGCCCCTACGGCAAGTGGCTGGAGGAACGCGTCGTCCAGATCGAGGACCTCCCCGAGAAGACGCCGCGCGTCCCGCGCGTGGAGCCCCTGAGGGCCAAGCAGCTGGCCTTCGGCTGGACCGAGGAGGACCTGCGCGTGACGCTCGTGCCGATGGCGCGCGACGCCGCCGAGCCAACCGGCTCGATGGGCAACGACACCGCGCTCGCGGTCCTCTCGGACATGCGCCCGCCGCTCTTCTCCTACTTCAAGCAGCTGTTCGCGCAGGTCACGAATCCGGCCATCGACCCGATCCGCGAGTCGATTGTGATGAGCCTGGAGGCCGTGATCGGGCCGGAGATCAACCTGCTCGCGGAGACGCCCGACCACTGCCACCAGCTCGTCATGCCTCAGCCGCTGCTCCGCAGCACCGAGCTCGAGAAGCTCCGCCAGGTCGACCACAGCGTCTTCGAGGCGCGCACGATCGACATGACCTGGCCGGCGTCCGATGGCGCACAGGGCATGGAGAGGCGGCTCGAAGAGATGTGCGCCGAGGCGTCCGAGCTCGTCGAGCGCGGCGTGAACATCCTCATCCTCTCGGATAGAAACCTCGGCGCCGAGCGCGTGGCCATGCCGGCGCTGCTCGCCACCGCGGCCGTGCACCACCACCTGGTCCGCGAGGGCACGCGCCTCCAGAGCGGCCTCGTGGTGGAGACCGGCCAGGCGAAGGAGATCCACCACGTGGCGTGCCTGATCGGCTACGGCGCGTCGGCGGTGAACCCGTACGTGATGTTCGAGTCCCTCTACGCGCTCCACCGCGAGGGCAGACTGCCGGAGGGCATGGCCCCCGACGAGGCCGTGGCGCGAACGATCAAGGCGGTCGGCAAGGGGCTCCTGAAGATCCTCTCGAAGATGGGCATCTCGACCGTCCGCTCCTACACGGGCGCGCAGATCTTCGAGGCGATCGGTCTGACGAAGGCGCTCGTGGACCGCCACTTCACAGGCACGCCGTCGCGCGTGGGCGGCGTAGGCCTGAACGTGCTGGCATGGGAGTGCCTCGACCGCCACGCGCGCGCCTACCCGGCGGCCAGCTCCGAGCTGCTGCCGGCCGGCGGCGTCTACGCCTGGCGCCGCGACGGCGAGTTCCACGGCTGGAACCCGGAGACGATCGCCACGCTCCAGCAGGCGGCCCGCCAGCAGGGCGGCCCCGACGCCTACGAGCGTTTCGCCACCTACGTGAACGAGGTGGCCGTGCCGAAGTCCTCGCTCCGCGGCCTGCTCAAGTTCAACGAGTCGCCCGAGCCGGCGCCGCTCGACGAGGTCGAGCCGGCCGCCGAGATCGTCAAGCGCTTCAAGTCCGGCGGCATGTCGCTCGGCGCGCTGTCACCCGAGGCCCACGAGACGCTCGCCGCCGGCATGAACCGCCTCGGCGGCAAGTCGAACACCGGCGAGGGCGGGGAGGACCCCGCCCGCTTCGCCGACGAGCGCCGCTCGTCCATCAAGCAGGTGGCGTCGGGGCGCTTCGGCGTGACCGTCAACTACCTCGTCAACGCCGACGAGCTCCAGATCAAGGTCGCCCAGGGCGCCAAGCCCGGCGAGGGCGGGCAGCTCCCCGGCCACAAGGTCGACCGCTACATCGCCCGCCTCCGCCACTCGACCCCCGGCGTCGGGCTGATTTCACCGCCCCCGCACCACGACATCTACTCGATCGAGGACTTGAAGCAGCTGATCTACGACCTGCGCTGCGCGAACCCGCGCGCGCGGGTGTCCGTGAAGCTCGTGTCCGAGGTGGGCGTGGGCACTGTCGCGGCCGGGGTGGCGAAGGCGAACGCCGACCACGTCGTGGTGGCGGGCCACGACGGCGGCACCGGCGCCTCGCCGCAGGCCTCGATCCAGAACGCGGGCATTCCGTGGGAGATCGGGCTGGCGGAGACCCAGCAGACGCTGCTCCGGAACGACCTCCGCTCGCGGATACTCGTGGAGGCGGACGGCCAGATGCGAACCGGCCGCGACGTCGTGGTCGCCGCGCTCCTCGGCGCCGACGAGTACGGCTTCTCGACAGCCCCGCTGATTGCGCTCGGCTGCGTGATGATGCGCGTCTGCCACCTCAACACGTGCCCGGTGGGCGTGGCCACGCAGGACCCCGTGCTGCGCGAGCGCTTCGAGGGGCAGCCCGAGCACGTCGTGAACTATCTGTTCATGGTCGCCGAGGAGGCGCGCCGCATCATGGCGCGACTCGGCGTGCGGAGCATCGCGCAGCTGATCGGCCGGACCGAGCTGCTCCGGCCGGACGACGCCGTCGAGCACTGGAAGGCACAGGGCGTCGACCTGCGGTTGCTGCTGGCGGTGCCGGAGAACATGGAACCCGGCGCGCCGCGCTCGTGCGTCCGCCGGCCCGACCCGGTGCTGTACGACTCGATCGACGTCGATCTGCTGCAGCTCTGCCGCCCCGCAGTCGAGGACGGAACGCCGATTCGCATCGAGCGGCGCATCGAGAACAAGAACCGCGCCGTGGGCGGCCTGCTCTCCGGCGAGATAGCGCGCAGGCACGGCGAGGACGGGCTGCCCGAGGGCAGCATCCGCGTCTTGCTCGAGGGCTCGGCCGGGCAGAGCTTCGGCGCGTGGCTGGCGCGCGGCGTCGAGCTCGTGCTGGACGGCGACGCGAACGACTACTGCGGCAAGGGCCTCTCCGGCGGCACGATCGTCGTGCGCCCGCCGGCCGGGGCGGCGTACCCGGCGGAGGAGAACGTCGTCGTCGGGAAC
>DASQTS010000326.1:0-2313 GCA_035641775.1 Thermoleophilaceae bacterium | reverse complement strand
CTCGAACGGCTCCATGTCGGCCTCGCGCAACGGCACCTGCGAGATGTCGATGTCGAGCCCGACCTGGCCCTTCGATGCCATCTCGGATGAGCTCGACGAGAGCCCGGCGGCTCCCAGATCCTGAAGCGAGGCGAGCAGCTCTTGGCCCAGCAGCTCCAGGCAGCACTCCACGAGCTTGGACTCCTCGAACGGGTCCCCGATCTGGACCGTCGGCCGCTTCGCCGAGTCCTCCTCGGACAGCTCCGCGCTCGCGAGCACCGACGCCCCGCCAATGCCGTCGCGCCCGGTGCGCGCGCCGAGCAGCACGAGGTGGTTCCCCACGCCGGCCGCGGCGCTCCGGATCAGCCGCTCGCGCGGCGCGAGCCCGACGCACATCGCGTTCACGAGGCAGTTCTGCTCGTAGGCCGGCTCGAAGTAGACCTCGCCGCCCACGGTCGGCACCCCGATCGAGTTGCCGTAGTGGCCGATTCCCTTCACCGCCCAGTCGAACAGGTAGCGCGAGCGCGGCGAGTCGAGCTCGCCGAAGCGGAGCGAGTCGAGCACTGCGATCGGGCGGGCACCCACGGCGAAGATGTCGCGCAGAATGCCGCCGACACCGGTGGCAGCTCCCTGGAACGGCTCCACGGCGCTCGGATGGTTGTGCGACTCGACCTTGAATGCCGCCGCAAGCCCGTCGCCAACGTCGACGACGCCGGCGTTCTCGCCCGGCCCCATGAGGATGTGCGGCCCCTCGGTGGGCAGCATGCGCAGCAGCTTCTTCGAGTGCTTGTAGGCGCAGTGCTCGGACCACATCAGCGAGAACACCGCAAGCTCGAGCGCGTTCGGCTCGCGCTCCAGGCGCTCGCAAATGCCGTCGTACTCCGCGTCGGTGAGGCCGAGCTCCCGGTGAGGAGCCGACGCCAACGTCACGCGGGGACCATTGCGAGCGACTCGAACAGCCTGCCGCCGTCGGCGGACCCGGTGAGCGGGTCGACCGCGTGCTCGGGGTGCGGCATGAGTCCCATCACGTTCCCGGCCTCGTTGCAGACTCCGGCCACGTCGTCCATCGACCCGTTCGGGTTGTGACCCGGCGCGTAGCGCAGCACCACCTGCTCGTCCCGCAGCGTGCCGGGCGGCGCGTAGTAGCGGCCGGTGGTGTGCTTCACCGGGATCGAGAGCGTGTCGTCCTCCCCGCACGCGCGCGTGAACGGCGTGCCGGGGTTCTCCACGATCACCTCGACCTGGCGGCAGACGAAGCGGAGCGAGTCGTTCGGCAGCAGCGCGCCCGGGAGCAGGCCCGCCTCGCACAGGACCTGGAAGCCGTTGCAGATGCCGAGCACCGGCCCGCCGTCGCGGGCGAACTCGATTACCGACTCCATCAGCGGCGAGAAGCGCGCGATCGCGCCGACGCGCAGGTAGTCGCCGTACGAGAAACCGCCGGGCACGACCACGGCGTCAACGCCGCTCAGGTCGCGGTCGCCGTGCCAGAGCAGGTCGGCCTCGGCGAAGCGGCGGCACGCCATGAGGGCGTCGACCTCGTCACAGGAGCCCGGAAAGCGGACGACGCCGAACTTCATCAGGCCGCGTCCTCCGCCGTGTGCGAGGGGCCGGGCGCAGCCCGGACCGGAGCATCCCCTATTTCCACGACCTCGTAGTCCTCGATCAGCGGGTTCGCCAACAGGCGCTCGCACATCTGCGGCACCTGCGAGGCGTCCTCCACGTCAAGCTCGATCAGCCGGCCCACATGCACGTTCGCGACTCCGTCGAATCCGAGTGCCGGGAGCGCCCGCTCCACGGCCTGTCCCTGCGGGTCGAGGATGCCCGTCTTCGGCCGGATCAACACGCGCGCCCTCACGCCGAGCGCTCCAGCCAGGCCTCGAACGGTTCGCCGGTGATGCGCTCGTACGCGTCCACGTACAGCTCGCGCGTGCGCGCGATCACGTCGTCGGGTAGCGCCGGGGCCGGCGGGGTCTTGTCCCAGCCCGAGCCGGACGCCCAGTCGCGCACGTACTGCTTGTCGAAGCTCGGCTGGCCGCGGCCCGGCTCGTAGCCGTCCGCGGGCCAGAAGCGCGACGAGTCGGGGGTGAGCACCTCGTCGCCGAGCACGATCGTGCCGTCCGGGCGGCGCCCGAACTCGAACTTCGTGTCGGCGAGGATGATCCCGCGCTCGCGCGCGTGCGCGGCGCCGAGCTCGTAGATGGCGATCGACAGCCGCCGCAGCTCCTCCAGCAGCTCCCGATCGCCGAGGATCTCGGCGGCGCGCTCGAAGTCCACGTTCTCGTCGTGATCGCCCACCTCGGCCTTCGTGGCCGGCGTGAAGATCGGCTCGGGAAG
>DASQTS010000325.1:0-2848 GCA_035641775.1 Thermoleophilaceae bacterium | reverse complement strand
ATCGTGCTCGACGGCCGCGAGCGGCTCCGCGCGAAGCTCTCCTACACCAACATCGGCTTCGCGCTCGCGCCCGACAGGTTCACGATGTCGGAGCTGTCCGCGATCTACACGGCCGCGCTCGGCTACCCCGTGGACCCGACGAACCTGCGGCGCGTGCTGGAGCGCCGCGGCGTGCTCGAGGAGACCGGCGACCGCCGCTCGCCCGGCCGCGGCGGCGGCCGCCCCGCCGCCGTCTATCGCTTCCGGTCGCGCGATCTCGCAGTGACCGACCCGTTCGCGGTGCTGCGCCCGCCTACAGCGGCTCCAGCAGGAGGCTGACGTCGAGCGCGGGCGACGAGTGGGTCAGAGCGCCGACGCTGATGAAGTCAACGCCCGTCTCGGCCACGGCGCGCACCGTCTCGAGCGCGATGCCGCCCGACGCCTCAAGCTCGGCCCGCCCGGCCGCCACCTGGACCGCCGTGCGCAGCTCGTCCAGGTCCATGTTGTCCAGCAGGACGCGCGGCACGCCGGCGGCTACGGCCTCCTCGACCTCCGCGAGCGTGGCGCACTCGACCTCGACCATGACGCCATCGGGAGCGCGCTCGAGCGCGAGCCGGGTGGCCTCCCCCACGCCCCCGACCAGCGCCGCGTGGTTCTCCTTCACGAGGATCGCGTCGTAGAGGCCGCCGCGATGGCTCACACCGCCGCCCCTGCGCACCGCCTCCTTCTCCAGCTCGCGCAAGCCCGGAGTCGTCTTGCGGGTGTCGAGGATGCGCGCGCCGGTGCCCTCAACGGCACGTACGTAGCGCGCTGTCAGCGTCGCGATGCCCGATAGCCGTCCCAGGAAGTTGAGCGCCACGCGCTCCGCGGCGAGGATCGAAGCGGCCGAGCCGGTGATCTCGGCGATCGCGCCGGCCTCTCGCCACTTCCCCTCCGGGCAGTGGGCCACCCAGACCAGCTCGGGGTCCCCGCGCTCGAAGGTGCGCTGGGCAACCCGCAGGCCGGCCACCACGCCCGGCTCCTTCTGGCTGATGCGAGCGCGGGCCTCCGCGCCCTCGGGCACCACGGCGCGGGTCGTCAGGTCACCGTCGCCGAGATCCTCGGCGAGTGCTCGGTCGATCAGGTCTCTCATCGAGCCGCGGCAGCCGCCGTGCGGTCGATGCCGGCCGCCGCGTAGGCGTCCGACTCGTCGAGCGTCTCGCGATCGAGCAGCGCCTCGGCCAGCGAGTCGAGCCGCTCGCGGTTGGCGCCGAGCAGCCGCTCGACCTCCTCGTACTCCTCGTCGACGATCCGGCGCACCTCGCCGTCGATCAGCTCCTGGGTGGCCTCGGAGACCGGCTCGGCGCCCGGCAGCAGCGGGCTCTGCCCGTTCTGCGGCGTGACCGTGAGGAAGCCCACCTTCTCGCTCATCCCCCAGCGCTCCACCATCCCGCGCGCGATGCGCGTGACCTGCTGGATGTCCGACTCCGCGCCGGTGGTCGCGTCACCGAACACGAGCTCCTCCGCCACGCGCCCGCCGAGCGAGACGCGGATCTTTGCGCGCAGCTCCTGCTCCGAGTAGTTCACGCGGTCGTCGTCGGGTGTGGAGAGCGTCACGCCGAGTGCCTGTCCGCGCGGGATGATCGACACCTTCCGGACGGGGTCCGCGCCGGGGGTGAGCATGCCCACCACCGCGTGGCCGCCCTCGTGGAAGGCGATCCGGCGGCGGTCGTCCTCGTTGATCAGCACCTTCCGCTCGGCGCCGAGCACGATCTTCTCGAGCGCGTCCGTGAAGTCGGCGTACTGGACTCTTTCGTGGCCGCGGCGCGCGGCGAGGAGCGCGGCCTCGTTCGCGAGGTTCGCGAGATCGGCGCCCACCATCCCGGGCGTGGTCGAGGCAAGCCGGTCGAGATCCACGTCGTCGGCCAGCGGCACCGAGCGTGTGTGCACGCGCAGGATCGCCGCCCGCCCCGCGGCGTCGGGCGCCTGGACGAACACGCGGCGGTCGAAGCGCCCGGGGCGGAGCAGCGCGGGGTCGAGCACCTCCGGCCGGTTCGTCGCGCCGAGCACGATGACGTTCGCGTCGGAGTCGAAGCCGTCCATCTCGGTCAGGATCTGGTTGAGCGTCTGCTCGCGCTCGTCGTGGCCGCCAAGACCGCCCCCGGGGCCACCGCGCGAGCGCCCGATCGCGTCGAGCTCGTCGATGAACACGATCGCCGGGGCGGCCTCCTTCGCCTGGTTGAAGAGGTCGCGGACGCGCGACGCGCCGATGCCCACGATCGCCTCGATGAACTCGGAAGCCGACGCGGAGAAGAACGGCACCCCGGCCTCGCCCGCGACCGCACGCGCAAGCAGCGTCTTTCCGGTGCCGGGCGCGCCCGCGAGCAGCACGCCGCGCGGGATCCGGGCGCCGAGCTTCCGGTACTTGTCCGGGTGGCGAAGGAAGTCCACGACCTCGGCCAGCTCCTGCTTGGCCTCCTCGATCCCGGCGACGTCCTCGAACGTCTCCATCTGGGTGGCCGGCTCGACCCGCCGGGCGCGGCTGCGGCCGAACTGGCCGAGCACCCCGCCGCCTCCGGCGCTCGCCGCCGCGCGCCGGAACAGCCACACGAACAGCAGCACCAGGAGAATCGTCGGGCCGAAGCTGAACAGCAGCGTCTGGAGCAGCGAGCGCTCGTCGGGGGGCTCCGCCGTGATGACGACGTCGTTCTCCTCGAGCAGCCGCGACAGCTGCTGGTCGTCCGCGAACGTCGGGAACTCGGTCTCGAACTTCTTGGCCTCGTCGTCCTCGAAGCGGACCTGGCGCTTGAACTCGCCCTTCACCGTGTCGCCGGTGGTCGAGATCTCCTTGACGTTGCCCTGCCGGACCTGCTCGAGGAAGTTCGGGTTG
>DASQTS010000324.1:0-2648 GCA_035641775.1 Thermoleophilaceae bacterium | reverse complement strand
GCCGTCGTTCAACGACATGGTCGTGAAGGCGTCCGCCAACGCGCTGCGGGAGCACCCGCGCGTCAACGGCGCCTACCGCGACGGCAAGTTCGAGCTCTACGACCGCGTGAACGTGGGCATCGCCGTCGCGGCGATGGACGCACTCGTGGTGCCCACGGTGTTCGACGCGGACAAGAAGTCACTCGGGCAGATCGCCCGCGACGCGCGCGAGGTGATCGGCAAGGTCAAGGAAAAGACCGTCACCCCGCCGGAGCTTTCGGGCGGCACGTTCACCGTCTCGAACCTCGGGATGTTCGGCATCGAGCACTTCACCGCGATCATCAATCCGCCCCAGGCGGCGATCCTCACGGTGGGCAAGCTCGACAAGCAGCCCGCGGTCGACGACAAGGGCAAGGTCGTGGCGCGCGACCAGATGGTGCTGACGCTCGTCTGCGACCACCGCATCCTCTACGGGGCCGACGGCGCGCAGTTCCTCGCGCGCGTCAAGGAACTCCTCGAGCAGCCGCTGTCGCTCGCGCTCTAGTACGGAACGTCCAACCCGCTCGTCCAGGTTGGGACATCCCGGCTTGCGTTACTTTGCTTCCAGAGGGGTAGTGCAAATTCGTACTTTCTTCTGGGGGGAAGGGGGAACCTGGGTGGCCGGCGTGAGCGATACGCCGGCCATCTAGTCTCGGTGGCCGTTCCCGATGCCCAGAGAGCCGCGCACCCTCGACGAAGAGATCATCGCCGCCCAGGAGGCGGCGGTCCGCTCGACCCTGTCCGACGAGGACCGCGTCGACCGCATCGTGGACGAGCTGCGGATGGGCTTCGACGCGCTTGCGAGCGTCGGCGCCGCCGCCAGCTTTTTCGGCTCGGCGCGCACGCCTCCCGACGATCCCGACTACAAGCTCGCCTGCGAGACCGCGCGCATCGCCGGCGAGAGCGGCCTCGCGGTCATCACCGGCGGCGGCCCCGGGATCATGGAGGCCGCCAACCGCGGCGCGCGTGAGGCCGGCGCGTTGTCGGTGGGCCTCAACATCGAGCTGCCATTCGAGCAGGGCGGCAACGCCCACTGCGACATCGCGCTCGAGTTCCACTACTTCTTCGCGCGCAAGATCATGTTCGTCCGCTACGCCAGCGGCTTCGTCGTCTTCCCCGGCGGCTACGGGACGATGGACGAGCTCTGGGAGGCGCTCACGCTGATCCAGACGGGCAAGATCACCGAGTTCCCGGTGATCCTCGTCGGGACCGACTACTGGCGCGGGCTCGTGGACTGGGTGGGCGAGCGCATGCTGGGCGAGGGCAACATCTCGCCCGAGGACCTCGAGCTCTGGACGCTCACCGACGACCCGCTCGAGGTGCGCGACCGCCTGATGTCTGCTGCGCATCGTCAGGCACGGGCATAGGCTCGTAGCGCCCGCGCACCTCGTCGATGTAGGCGGCCAGCCGGTGCGCCAGCTCGGCGTCGTGAAGCTCCACCACGTTCTCCGCGTTCATCTCGCCCGAGCGCGACAGGTTGAACGAGCCCGCGAAGACAGTGTCGTCGGCCACCGTGACCTTCGCGTGCATGAAGTCGTGGGGCGTCTCCGGCGTGTACTGCGTGGACGGCTTCCCCTTGAAGTCGGCGTTCGCGAGCACCGACGCGAGGATCGGGATCTTCCAGGCCGAGTGGCCGTTCGTCCGCCACTGGTAAACCACCTGCTCCATCTGCGTGCGGTCCACCACGCCGCGAAGGTCGAAGCGCCGCTCTGCGGCGCACTCGGCCAGCGTGCCGAGCACGGCTCCCGCGGTGATCACGGGCGACGCGATGCGCACCCGCTGCCGCGCCCTGCCGATGGCCTGGCCGATGCGGTGCGAGAGCTCCTCGCCGTGGCCGGGGGTGAACCACGCGCGCACCTCGTGGCTGTCGATGTCGAGCCGCTCCGGCAGCTGGTGCCCGCTCGCGTCGACGTTCCGCGTTGACCACAGCTCGGCGAAGTTCTGCGCGTACTCGGCGGCGAGCTCCGGCGCGCCCTCGGCCACCACGACCACGTTCTCCTGCAGCGTCCACGAGTCGGTCGTCCAGTTCATCGAGCCGGTCCAGACGGACTTGCCGTCGCGCACCACGTACTTGTGGTGCATCAGGTCGGGAATGCCCGGGATCCCGCAGGTCGGGAACGGCATCGCGTCCAGCAGCTCGGGCCTGGTGCTCGGCGGCGGCGGGAAGAAGAGCCGCTCGGGGTGTTCGGCGTTGTAGGCGATCCGCACCTGCACGCCGCGTTCGGTGGCCGCGCGCAGCGCGTCGGCGACGACGTCGCCCGGCTCTCCGGGCAGCCGGATGTCGTACAGCGCCATGTCGAGGGTTTCGCGCGCCTCGCCGAGGAACGCCGCAATCCGGCGCGCCATCTCGAGCGGGTCCCCGCCGGGGTGGACGGGAAGGACCTCGATCACTGCTGCCAGCGGAAGCCCGCCGGCGCGATGCGCGGCTCGAGCGGGCTGGTGGGCAGCCCGTCTTCAAGCTGGGGGTTGTTGTAGCCGGAGGGCGCCGTGTCGTTCGGGGTGTCGGGGTGGAAGAGCGAAGCCAGGTACTGGATGTGGCCGCGGCCCGGACCGAGTTCGGTCTGGCCGCCGCCATAGGCCTGTACCCCCTCCGCCTCGCACCAGTCGTACATCTCGAACAACCGGCTGAG
>DASQTS010000323.1:0-4667 GCA_035641775.1 Thermoleophilaceae bacterium | reverse complement strand
GCTCATATCAGGCGCTCCTTTCCAGAATCTTGGGCCCTGGGCTGAACCATAAGTCCGGCGCGGTGGGCTGGGTCAGGGCGAGACTGAGTGCGGCGAGGGGCGATGCCGGTGGGTCGCGCCTAACGAATAGCTCAAGACTGGTCGGCTCCGGCGGCGCTAGTGCAACTCGCGCGAAGCGCAAGCCTGAGCCGCCTCAAGCAGCACGACGCTCGTATGAGCCAGCGCACTCGCTCCGCCCGTCGTCCCGAGCCGAACGCTCGCCGGGGCGGCGGTAGGCTGACTCTGCGTGGTGTCTGAGCGTGACGAGGTCGTGCGGGCCCTCGAAAGCAGGTGTCTGGCCGGGCGTGAGGTACGGGAGCTATCGACCGACTGCGGCGTAAGCTTCGCTATCGACATCGCGCCGGCGGAGGTCCGGGCGGCCTGGAGCGAAGCTCGCGAGCTGCTGCCGCATCTCGGCCGATGGCCCGTCGCGACGATGGAGTGGTGGAACGGCGTTGTCGACGCACGGATCTTCTCGCGACTCCCGTACGGGAAGGGCGACAACTCCCCGCAGGCGATCTGCGCTCGCGCAAGAACGCTGACCGTCGAAGACGCACTAACGAAGCCTCATCTTCTGGACGCCGAGCGCTACTACGCGACCGAGTGGGACAAGGTCGTCACGTTCGCGCTAGAAGACACCCGCCGGCGGTTGGGCACCGCGCCTTCGCTGGAGGAGGTGCTCGCGCTTGATCTCCGGCCGGACCACGTGGCGCTCGAGCGCTGGCTGCTCGATTGGAAGAGGCCAGGAGACCAACGCGGGCACCGGACGCCGGCGGGAATCTCAAGTGGTTCGAGCCGAACCCAGACGACGGATGCGCGCTATTGCTACTGCCCACGGCCGCAAGCGAAGAAGTTCCGGCCTACCTCAGCTTCTACGGTGCCGAAGGCACTGGTGGGCATGAACGACTGGTCGCGCTTCTACGCAGTTGGCGCGAGCGTTACGGAGCGGAGATCGTGGCCTCCTGGGAACAATGCTGCAGCTGCGCGTAACGGCGCCGCCAAAGCTGCTAAACGAAGCGTTCGAACTTGCCGTTGAGCAGTGGATCGCCGCTCCGGGAACGCTGGGGCCGCCCGGAGTGCCATCCGAGACCACGCACGAGCCCTTGTGGACCGTGCCGAGTGGTTCCTTCACCAACGGCCGTAAGACTCGCGCCCCGCCACTAGGGACATTGGTGGAACGTCACATGGGCTAGCGGTCTGTCGCCGCTATCGCTTTCGCGTGAAAGCAGGAGCAACGCGTGGAAGCGCACAGGAAGCGACAAACCTCAGCAGAGCGCAACAACTATCTGCCGCCCAATCGCTCGTCGAGCGGCGTGAGCGACAGACGGCAGTAGACCGCAGCCGCCGTTCGAGCCGGGCACCCACCTATACGAGCCAGCATTCGGAAGCGAGTCTCGGCAAGCCGCGTCCGAGTGTGCACCCAGGTGGCGCCGGGCAACCGGGTGAACACTGTCGGCGAACCAGGAGACGGGCATGGCGAGTGTGACCGAACTCGGACAGATGGGCCTGCAAGGCTGGCGCGAGCGAGTGGCTGACGGAATCTCCCAGCCAGTCGCCAACCGCGCTCCCCTCGAGGAGGATCAGGTGCGGGCCTTCATCGGGGCTGCGTTCTTCGTCCTGTCTTTGATGTATGTCGCTAAGACGATCGCCGCGGCCACACGCCGAGCGCGCCGAGGCTGAGTCACCGCCGGACTGTCGGGTCTCGCGCGGCAGCTGCTGCTTGTCCGCCTAGTGATGGCATGTCTTGCGAGCGCTGAGCTAGCCTGAGCCGATCGGTCCTGCCGCGCGGGGCGGGCCACGGCAGACAAGGGAGCGTCAGATGACCACGAAGGCCGATTTCACCGAGGAAGAGTGGGCTACCCTGGTGCGCTCGCCGGTGGTGGCCGGCATGGCGATCACGTTTGCTGACCCAGGGGGTCCGATCGAGGTCCTGAAGGAGACCTCAGCCGTCGTCAAGTTCGTCACCAGCTCCTCGAGCGAGCAGCGCGACGATCTGACGGGAGAGCTCGCACGCGAAGTGCGGGGGCTAGCCGAGCAGCGCAAGAATCCGGTCGGCGACTTCAAGCCCCGCGGCGCCATGGCCGGCAAGGAGATCGTTGACGAGATTTCAAGCGCCAGCGAGATCGCCAGCGCGAAGGCGAGCCCCGAGGAGGCAGAGGCATTCCGCGCGTGGATCATGGAGTGCGCGCAGAACGCCGCCGACGCTGCGAAGGAGGGTGGGTTCATGGGCTTCAACGCCGAGCGCGTGAGCCAAGGCGAGAAGGACATGCTCGCGCAACTCCGCTCGGCGTTGGGAATGAGCGGCGCCTGAGCGAGGCACGCGCGCTGGCGAGGCGGCCCACCTCGCGTTACCTGCGGGTCGGACGCGTAGACACGCCGAGGCAGGAAGATCGTTGCAAGCCGGCTCGTGGGTGAGCTCGGTTGTGTACCAAGCGACCAGGTCGCGACCGTCGATCGCGGCCGCTTGGGGCCCACTATTTCGGGACGCTTTCTCCTCGCCGGGCTGGTTGAGATGATCGCCCGCCTGTGGAAGCGCTGTGGAAGCGACAAACCGCAGCAGACCGCAGCAGCTATGGGCGCCTGGCCGCTCGTTGAGCGGCTTGAGCGGCAAACGGCAGTAGACCGCAGCACGTGCTCGCGCCTTACAAGCAAGAGGTCGCCCGTTCGAGCCGGGCACCGCCCATCACGAGACCTGGGCCGACGCCTGCAGCCGTGCCCGTAGCGCAAGCTCGATCTCGAAGCGGGCATCCGGGTCCTCGATGGAATCTCCGAGTAGCTCACGCAGGCCACGAAGCCGGTAGCGGGCCGTTTGCGGATGCACGCCGAGCGCACGTGCCATCGCTGCGGCGTTCCCCCGTTGTTGCATATATGCGAGCGCCGTCTCCTCCATGCGCCGACGGGCCTTGGGCGTAAGTTCGGCCAGTGGAGTGAGCCATCGCGTGGCGATCCGCTCCGCGAGGCCGGCGTTTTCGAAGAGCAGAAGCTTGCTTAGTACGTCGTCGGCGCGCACTAGGCCGGGTGTCTTGATCGCGCCCGCCTCCACGGCCCGCAGGGTCGCGCGGGCCAGGAACCAGGAGGCGGCGAGCGAGCCGGCCGCATAGGTCGGGCCCAGCACGGCGTGCGCGCCCATCCCGGCACCCCCGGTGGCTCGCTCGATCTGCCGGGGTCGGCCCGGCCCGTCGGGGTCGGGGACGATCGCGCATCCGACGCCATCCAGCTCGGCGGCAAGCGCGTCGGCCGGCAGCCGTGTTGCCAAACGCTCGAGCTGCTCCTGGTTGCAAGCGAGCGCTGCGGCGGTGCGCGGCATCCGCCAGGCCACCGCCTCCGCGGCGGCCCGCAGATCGGCTTCATCCGCCGCCGGCTCGCGCACGAGCGCGGCCACCAACTCGTGGCGCCGGCGGCGGCGCTCGCCTTCGATACGCGCGCGGGCTTCGGCGTAGCCCTCCACCGAGTCGGCCGAGAGCGTCTCGATGTAGGCGAAGATCGACTCGGCGAGCAGGCTCAGGACCTCGGGCTCGACGCCTGCGCGCGTGGCGGCTGCCGCCAGCCGTCGCCAGGCGACCCGCGCGCCCACGCGATAGGCGGACTGAAGCGCGTCCAGGGTGCGCCCTTGGCGCAGTTCGCCGCTGCCGAGTGCGACGTACACCTCGCGTCCTGGGCCGCGCGCCCCGGATGGGCTCCGGATCAGTTCGACGAACTGCCGAAGCGCCTCGGTCACGCCGGTTCGGACGCCGCGTCCGAACGATCCCTCGAGGGGACGCGCGTAGTCCGGCACCTCCCGGGCGATCGTCGCGAGGATCTCGTCGGTGGTTGCCTCGAGCTCAGGCTCGATCACGTCCGCCACCTCGGCGGGCAGCGAGCGCCAGGGCTCTCGGCTGAGGTTTTTATCACTCAGATGAGTAAAACGTGAGTCGAAGTCCACCTTCAGCAGCGTACTGATATGTGCTGGAGACGGGAAAACTTGGTGTCATGACGAAGTTGGAAAAGCGAGTCAACGTTGCCGCCGTGGTACTGCCCTTCCTCGCTGTCCTCGCCGCGATCGTGTTGCTGTGGAACAGCGCCGTGTCGGCTACCGACCTCGCGATCCTGGCCGTGATGTACGTGCTGACCGGACTCGGCGTGACAGTCGGCTTCCACCGCCTTCTCACCCATCGCTCGTTCCAGGTCCCGAAGCCGCTCGAGTACGCGTTCGCGACCGTCGGCTCGATGGCCGTCCAGGGGCCGGTCATGAGCTGGGTCGCCGACCACCGGAAGCATCACGCGCACGCTGACGAGGAGGGCGATCCGCACAGCCCGCATGTCGGGCACGGTGACGGGGCGAACGGTGTGCTGCGAGGCCTTTGGCATGCGCACACAGGCTGGCTGTTCTCGACTCAGGGTCAAGCCAGCGCTCGCCGCTACGCGAAGGATCTTTACGAGGATCCGGGCATGCGGCTCATCAACCGTCGCTTCCCGCTGCTCGTGCTGCTCAGTCTGGCTGTTCCGGCCCTGGCCGGCTGGGTCCTTACCGGGACGCTCGCCGGCGCCGCCGGCGGCCTGCTCTGGGGCGGACTCGTTCGCATCTTCCTCGTGCACCACATCACGTGGAGCGTGAATTCGGTCTGCCACTTCCTCGGCACGCGCCGCTT
>DASQTS010000322.1:0-5328 GCA_035641775.1 Thermoleophilaceae bacterium | reverse complement strand
CACCGAGGCGGGCGTGCCGGCCATCGAGGAGGCGATCGCCGCCGGGATCAACGTCAACGTGACGCTGCTGTTCTCGGTGGAGTCGTACACCGCGATCGCCGAGGCGTTCATCCGCGGGATGGAGCGGCGGCACGAGGCGGGCGAGTCACTCGACGTGCACTCCGTGGCGAGCTTCTTCGTCTCGCGCGTGGACACCGAGGTGGACAAGCGGCTGGCAGCGATGGGCCGCGAGGACCTGCGCGGCATCGCGGCGGTCGCGAACGCGCGCGCGGCCTACATGCGCTTCAAGGAGCTGTTCCGCGGCGAGCGCTTCGCGCCGCTGAGCGACGCCGGCGCCTCCGTGCAGCGCCCGCTGTGGGCGTCCACCGGCGTAAAGGATCCGCTCTATCCGGAGACGAAGTACGTGGACTCGCTCGTGGCGCCGGACACGGTTAACACGATGCCGATGCAGACTCTGCTCGCGTGCGCCGAGGAACTGGAGGTCGAGGGCACGACCGCCGACCAGGACCCGGGCGCGGAGCTCGAGCGGCTCGCGGAGGCCGGCATCGACATGGGCGACGTCACGAAGACGCTGCTGCGCGAGGGCATCGAGAAGTTCGTCGACCCGTTCGACGAGATGATCGGCGGCATCGAGCTGGCGCGCGAGGGGATCGTCACCGGCCGGCCGAAGACGATCAAGTCGGCCATCCCGGACGACCTCGAGCCACCCCTCATCGAACGCATTCGCCAGGCGCAGGCCGAGAACGTCGCCCAGCGCATCTGGGCGCGCGACGAGTCGCTCTGGGGCGGACCCGGCGTGCCCGAGATCGGCAACCGTCTCGGCTGGCTCTCGATCAGCGACAAGATGCTGGAGCACGCCTCCGACCTGCGCGAGTTCGCCGAGGCCGCCAGGGCGGACGGCCTCGACGAGGCCGTGCTGCTGGGCATGGGCGGGTCCAGCCTCGGCCCCGAAGTGATCCGTCGCTCCTACGGCGACGTGCCGGACGGCATGCGCCTGCACGTGCTCGACTCGACTGATCCCGGCGCGGTGCTCGCCGTCGAGCGCGGGATCGACGTGGACAAGACGCTCTTCGTCGTCTCATCGAAGTCCGGCGGAACGATCGAGACGCTGTCCCACATGCGCTACTTCTTCGAGCGGACCGGCGGCGACGGGTCGCGCTTCTGCGCGGTCACCGATCCCGGCAGCCCGCTCGCCGAGCTTGCCCGCGAGCGCGGGTTCCGCAAGGTGTTCGAGAACGACCCTGACATCGGCGGGCGCTACTCGGTGCTCTCGTACTTCGGGCTCGTCCCGGCGGCGCTGGCCGGCGTGAACGTGGAGGCGATGCTGCACCAGGCGCAGGTGGCCGAGCAGAACTGCGCCCAGTACGACTCACCCGAGTCGAACTCGGGCCTCTGGCTCGGCTGCGTCAAGGGCGAGCTCGCCCAGCAGGGGCGCGACAAGCTCACGTTCGCCGTGTCCGAGCCGATCTCGAGCTTCGGCCTCTGGGTCGAGCAGCTGATCGCCGAGTCCACCGGCAAGGAGGGCAAGGGCGTCCTACCCGTGGCCGACGAGCCGCTCGGCGACCCGGAGGTGTACGGCGACGACCGCGTCTTCGCCTACCTGCGCAACGAGGATGAGCCCGACGAGGACATGGACGCGAAGATCGAGGCGCTCGGCCGTGCCGGGCACCCGACCGCCACGCTGTCGGTGACGGGCGGGGCCGCCGACCTCGGGCGGATCTTCTTCTTCGCCGAGTTCGCGACCGCGGTGGCCGGCTGGGCGCTCGAGATCAACCCGTTCGACCAGCCCAACGTCCAGGAGGCGAAGGACAACACCGGGCGCATCCTGGAAAGCAGGCTGCCGGAGGTCGACCCGGGCTCGCTCGATGCGCTGCTCGACAAGGCCACGCCGCCGCACTACATCGCGATCCTCGGCTACGTGAACCCGTCGGACGAGTTCGACGAGGCGGTCACGGAGCTGCGCAAGAAGCTGCGCGAGCGCACGAAGTGCACGACCACTTTCGGCTACGGGCCGCGCTACCTGCACTCCACCGGGCAGTACCACAAGGGCGGCCCGCCGAACGGGCTGTTCATCCAGCTCTACCAGCCGGCCGCGGAGGACGTGGAGATACCCGAGGCGGGCTACTCGTTCGAGCACCTGAAGAACGCTCAGGCGCTCGGCGACATGGAGACCCTGCGCTCGCACGGGCTCGACGTGGTGAGGATCGAGGTCGATGGGCCGGACGCCGTGAGGAGGTTGATCTGATGCAGTTGGGCTTCGTCGGCCTGGGGAAGATGGGCGGGAACATGGTTCACCGCATCCACCGCGACTCGGATCACGAGTGCGTGGTATTCGACTTCGACGCGGACGCGGTAGGCATGGCGGAGGGCCACGGGGCCACCGGCACGGGCTCGCTGGAGGATCTCGTGTCGGGGCTGGAGGAGCCGCGGACGGTGTGGATCATGGTGCCCGCGGGCGACCCGACGCAGAGCACCGTGACCACACTCGAGGGACTGCTCGAGGAGGGCGACACGATCGTCGACGGCGGCAACTCGCGCTGGACGGACGACAAGGCCCGCCAGGAGCAGCTCGAGCCGAAGGGCATCAACTACGTGGACGTCGGGGTCAGCGGCGGCGTCTGGGGGCTCCAGGTGGGCTACTGCATGATGGTCGGCGGCCCCGACGAGGCCGTGGAGCGGCTCAGGCCGGTCCTGGACGTGCTCGCCCCGCCGTCGACGGACGAGCACGGGCCGGGCTGGGGCCACTTCGGCCCCACCGGCGCGGGCCACTACGTGAAGATGGTCCACAACGGCGTGGAGTACGGGATGATGCAGGCGTATGCCGAGGGATTCGCGCTGTTCGACGCGTGCGAGTTCGAGCTCGACAACGCGAAGATCGCCCACCTCTGGATGCAGGGCTCGGTGGTGCGCTCCTGGCTCTGCGAGCTGGCCGCCCGGGCGTTCGAGCAGGAGGGCAATGACCTCGAAGCGATCGCGCCGTACGTGGAAGACTCGGGCGAGGGGCGCTGGACGATAGAGGATGGGATCGAGCGGCGCGTGCCCACGCCGGTCATCACGGCTTCGCTCTACGAGCGCTTCTCGTCCCGCGGCCAGGGGGAGTTCGCCGCCAAGGTGAACGCCGCGCTCCGAAACCAGTTCGGGGGCCACGCCGTGATGGCGGCGGACGCGGCGGCACAGCGCGAGCCGCACGCGGAGTAGCGCATGGCGGTCGTCGAGCAGGAGAACCCGCTGGTCGAGGGGCTTGAGCGCCTGCCGATCCACCCCACGACGATGGTGATCTTCGGCGGCACGGGCGACCTCGCGCACCGGAAGCTCCTCCCGGCGATCTACAACCTCGCGCACGAGGGCGCGCTGCCGGAGCGCTTCAACCTGATCGCGGTGTCGCGCTCGGAGATGGCCAATGACGTGTACCGGAATGCTGCGCGCGACTCGATCGAGGAGCACTCGCGCCGCCCGCCCGACCCGCAGGTGCTCGAGAAGCTGCTGGAGCAGGTGCGCTACGTCGCCGGAACTTTCGACGACGACGCGGTGTTCGCGCACCTCACGGAGGAGCTCGCCAAGTTCGACGAGGAGGCGGGGATCGCGTTCAACCGCATCTTCTACCTCTCGACGGCTCCGAGCTTCTTCTCCCTGATCGTGAAGAAGCTCGGCGATAACGGCCTCGATCACCACGACGACGCCGATGTGCGCGTGGTGATTGAGAAGCCGTTCGGCACGCGGCTGACCGAGGCCAAGGAGCTGAACCGCGAGGTGCTGTCGGTCCTCGACGAGTCGCAGGTCTACCGGATCGACCACTACCTGGGCAAGGAGACCGTCCAGAACATGCTGGCGTTCCGGTTCGCGAACGGGCTGTTCGAGCCGATCTGGAACCGCAACTACATCGACTACGTGCAGATCACGGCCGCCGAGGACCTCGGCATCGGTCGGCGGGCGGGCTACTACGACTCGTCCGGCGCGCTGCGCGACCTCGTGCAGAACCACATGCTCCAGCTGCTCAGCCTGCTCTGCATGGAGCCGCCGGTGACGTTCTCGGCGGATGAGGTGCGCGACGAGAAGGTGAAGGTGCTGCACGCGGTGGAGCCGCCGCCCCCGGACGCGGTGATGCGCGCCCAGTACACCGGCGGCATGGCCGAGGGCAAGGAGGCGGGGGGATACCTCGAGGAGGAGGGCGTTCCGCAGGATTCCAAGACGGAGACGTACGTGGCGCTCCGGCTCGAGGTGGACAACTGGCGGTGGGCGGGCGTGCCGATCTACCTGCGCACCGGCAAGCGGCTCGCCCGCAAGGTCACGGAGATTGCCGTGACGCTGAAGCCGGTGCCGCACATGGCATTCCAGGCCCAGGGCTCGGTGGGCGTACAGCCAAACCAGCTGATCCTCAGCGTGCAGCCGAACGAGGGCGTCTCGCTGTCGCTTGGTGCGAAGATCCCCGGCAGCCGCATGCGGATCCGGCCCGTGAACATGGAGTTCCTCTACGGGACCTCGTTCATGTCGCAGTCGCCGGAGGCCTACGAGCGGCTGATCATGGACGCGATGCGCGGCGACGCCACGCTGTTCACACGCGACGACGAGGTGGAGGCGCAGTGGCGCATCATCGACCCGATCCTCGCGTCATGGGAGCGAAACGAGGAGCCGCTCGCCACCTACGCGGCGGGCACGCCCGGCCCGCTCGAGGCCGACGAAATCCTCGCCTCGGGACATCGCTGGCGGGCGATCTGATGGCGAAGACCGCGCCAGAGGTGCCCCACGCCGGCGCGGTCTGGTCCGAGAGCGACACGACGCCGTCCGCAATCGAGGAGGCGCTGCGCTCCCTGCTCCAGCAGCAGTTCGCGCGCGATCACTCGCACGCGCCCGCGCGCGTCTTGAACATGGTCGTGGTGGTGGATCGCGACTGGCGCGGCGAGATCATGAACCGGCTCGAGCAGGTGGGCCGCTACCACGCGTCGCGCACCATCCTGTGCACGGTCGACAGCCGGCGGACGACGATCGACGCCTCCGTCGTGGTGATGGTGGAGGGCGACGCGGGCCCGGACGAGCCGCACCTCGCGCGCGAGCGGGTGATCGTGGAGCTGGGGGAGAAACACCTGCCCAAGCTCGACACGATCGTGGACCCGCTCGTGGTCACCGATCTGCCCACGGTCGCGTGGGCGCCGCACGGCCACCCGGAGGCGCTCGACGCGCTGCTCCACATCTCGCAGGTGGTGCTGATCGACTCCGTGGACGAGCCCGAGCCGGCGGCCGCGCTGCGGCGCGCGAAGGAGCTGGCCGAGGACGCCTACGTCGTGGACCTCGCCTGGCTGCGCACGACGCCCTGGCGCGAGCGCGTGGCCT
>DASQTS010000321.1:0-11721 GCA_035641775.1 Thermoleophilaceae bacterium | reverse complement strand
GATCGAGTTGAACATCGACGTCGATCCCGGCTCGCTGATCGAGAAGTTCGCGCGCGGCGCGCGCCACATCAAGCGAGCCGTGCGCGCCGACTTGCATCGCTACAAGGCGTTCATCGAGATGCAGGAGAACGAGACGGGGGCCTGGCGCGGCGTCATCGAGGACGGCGAGCTGGTCGAGGAGCACGACCCGTCGTACGACGAGGGCCGCGAGTACAGCGACGCCGAGGAGCTCGCGTACGACTCCGAGGACGAGAGCGACGACGAAGAGGAAGAGCAGGAGGAGCAGCAGGACGAAGAGGAAGAGCAGGAGGAGCGCCCGAGGGCACGCAGCACACAGCGCGCCAAGAGCCAGTCGCGGCGCTCCGCCGGCGGCCGGGCGAAGTCGGGTTCGACGAAGCCGAAGTCGAAGTCGTCCGGACGGTCTCGCTCGTCAAGCCGTAGCCGCGGCTCGAGCAACGGCGGCAGCAGCTCGGGCGCGTCGTCCAAGCGCTCGTCGAAGTCGTCAGGCAACCGCTCGAGTGGCGGGCGGAGTCGCACGACCGCGAAGTCGCGCTCGTCCTCGAATGGGCGGAGCGGCAGCGGGTCCGGCTCGAGCCGCAAGAAGAGCGGCGCGCGCTCCTGAGCGTCCCGAAGGGGGAACAGGTGGCTGTTGACATCAATCGAATCGTTGCCTCGGCAATCGAGGCGGCGCTCGACGGACAGGAGCAGCACGAGCACGAGCCCGAACGGAGCCGCCATCGCGGAGCGAAGGCGTTCGCCGCGGGAGCGGTGCTCGTCGCGGCGGCGCGAGTGGCGAGCACCCAGGCGCCTAAGCTGAGCAAGCTCGGTGCGCTGACCGCCCTGGGCAAGGCGACTCAACTCCCAGGCAGGGTGCGAGACATGCCTGACCGCGTCCGCGATCGGCTTGCGGACAGCGGCTGGACAGGTGGGGAGTCCGACGCGGAGCCGGAAGACCTCGCGGACGAGGAAGAGCTCGCAGACGAGGAAGACCTCGCAGAGGAAGATCTCGACGACCTCGAGGGCGATGACGACGAGGAGGCCGACTACGACGAGGAGGCCGACTACGACGAGCCCGAGGACGAGGCCGACGTGGACGCGGAACTGGAAGACGAAGCCGTCGAGGACGAGGACGAAGCCGTCGAGGACGAGGACGAAGACCTCGAGGACGAGGACGAAGCCGTCGAGGGCGAGGAACCTGAGGCGGAAGGCGACGAAGGCCCGGACGACGAGGGCGGCGACTGGCCCGAGGACGAAGACGAGGACGAAGACGACGACGGCGGCCGAGGTGGCGACCCCGCCGAGGCGGAGCCGGAGGGGGATCCGGACCAGCCCTCGGCGGTCGCGTCGGGCCGGAGCTCTGCGATCGAGCAGGCCGCACGGGGCCTCGACCTGGATACCAACGGCCATCACGCGTCACGACGGGGCGCGGTTCCGGATGTGATCGGCGCGCTGAGCGCTCACAAAGAGCCGCCGCCGCTGCTGACGGGGACGGACCGGACAAGGCATGTCGACCCGGCCGCGCGTCCCCCCGAGCCCCCGACGACGGACTCCGAGTCCGGGGAGAACCGCCGCGGCTCCGGCAGCTCGAGTTCCCGCGGGGGGAGCTCGAAGTCCGGCTCGAGCGGCTCCAAGTCCGGCTCGAGCGGTTCCAAGTCCGGCTCGAGTAGCTCCAAGTCCGGCTCGAGTAGCTCCAGGTCGCGGTCGAGCAGCTCGAAGGCTCGGGCGAGCAGCTCCAAGTCCAGCAGCGCGAAGTCCGGGTCCAAGGCGAAGCCCCGCTCGCGCAGCAAGTCAGGGCCGAGCTCGAAGTCGACCCAACGGTCGAAGTCCGGCTCCTCGAAGTCGAGGTCCAAGCAGTCAGGGACCACGAGGTCCGGCGCTAAGAGGGCGAAGGCCGGCAGCAGGTAGCCGGCGCGGAGGATCTGGATGGCCAGAGGCGACGACAAGAAATACGCCGACCACCCTAAGGAGCAGGAGGCGAACCGCTACCGCATGGCGGCAGAGGACGCGCTCCAGCAGCTCGACTGGGTGATCGGATATCTGCACGGCATTCGCAAAAGCGAGATCTCGCGAGCCTTGGCGAAGAATCGCTCCTACATCCGCACGCAGCTCATGCAACGCGAAGAGGAGCCTTTGCCAAGCCAAAAGACCAGCGAGACCTGACCACGAGCGGAAGGAATTAAATGGCTGTAGCAAGATCAGGCGGCGGGGGATATCTCGAGCGTCCGCGACCGAGCGGCCTCGCCGACGTCATTGACGTGATCCTCGATAAGGGCCTCGTCATAGACGCGTACGTTCGAGTGTCGCTTATCGGCATTGAAATCCTCACCATCGACGCGCGCATCGTCATCGCGAGCGTCGACACCTATCTCCGCTTCGCCGAAGCGACCAATCGAGTCGACCTTCTCCAGACGGACGATTCGCAGGGACTCCCCGAGTTGATGGAATCGATGACCTCCGGCGGTGCGAAGTCGAAGACCGGCGGCGCAATCGAGGGCATCAAGGACGCGCTGACGGGCGGCGACGAGGACGAGGAGGAGGACGAGAAGGAGAAGGAGACGAGCAAGCCGCGGCGCAGGTCCTCGTCGGGCTCCTCGTCGCGTTCCGGATCCTCGTCGCGTTCGAGAAGCCGGAAGAGCAGCTAGGTGCCGCGAAACGATCATGCCGGCGTGTACGTGTACGGCGTGCTGTCCGACGCCGACGGGGCGGACGTGTCGGCGCGCGGGGTCGAGGGGGCGGCGGTGCGGACGGTGGAGCACGCGGGTCTCGCGGCGCTCGTCAGCTCGCTCGACGCGGACGCGCTTGCCGCGGCACGCGAGCTGCGCGCTCACTGGCGGGTGCTCGAAGAGGCCTCGAAGAGGGCGACTGTCCTGCCGGTCCGGTTCGGCACCGTCATGGAGGGGGACGCCGCCGTGCGCGAGCAGATGCTCGAGCCGAACGCCGAGCGGCTCACCGCGCTGCTCGGCGAGCTCGCCGGCCGCGTACAGCTGAACGTCAAAGGCGAGTACGACGAGGACCACGTGCTGCGCGAAATAGTGCAGTCGTCGCCGCCGGTCGCAGCCCTGCGAGAGCGCATCAGGAAGCTGCCCGAAGCTGCGAGCTACTACGACCGGATCAGGATGGGCGAGCTCGTCGCGGCGGAGATCGCCCGTCGCCGTGAGGAGTACGAGGCCCTCGCACTCGCGCGACTAGAACCGGTCGCGGTGATGGCGCGCGCGGAGCCAGTCTCCTCTCAGAACGGGGCGTTCAATCTCGCCTTCCTCGTCGAAAGCGCGGAGGTGGATCAATTCAGCGAAGCCGTGGGACGCCTGCGCGCAGAGCTTGGCGAGCGGATCACGCTCCGGTACGTCGGTCCGCTTCCCCCATACAGCTTCGCCGAGAACGATCTCAGCATGGGGACCGAGGCATGGGCCTGATCACGGGCCTGTTGACGCTTCCGCTGGCTCCGGTCCGCGGCACCGTCTGGCTGGCCGAGCGGATCCAGGAGCAGGCAGAGGAAGAGCTGTACGACGAATCCGCGATCAGGGACGGATTGCTCGAGATCGAGGCCGCTCGTCAGGCCGGAGCTCTCGATGAGGAAGAGCTCGCGGCGGCGGAGGACGCCCTGATCGAGCGTCTGGTGTCGATGCGCGGACTCTCCGGAGAGGAGACTCATGGCAGCGTCGAATGACGGCCGTCTCTCGGCGGCTGAGTTGGGCGAGGCGGCGATGACGACCGTCCAAGAGCTGACCGGCCACCAGCCCGAGGCGGTCACCGGGCTGGAGTGGGATGGCGAGTTCTGGGACGTGACGGTGGAGGTTCTGGAGCTGTCCCGAATACCGAACACGACAGACGTGCTCGCGTCTTATGTCGTGCAGCTCGACGAGGGCGGGACGTTGCGGGGGATGAAACGCACGAACCGCTTCGTGCGCGGGCAGACCAGCGAGGGCTAGGCGATGGAAGAGCGAAGCCTGTCAACCAGTCCGTCGGCCGCCCTCCCAGGGCGCTCCATGTCGCAGACGAACCTCGCCGACATCCTCGAGCGTGTGCTCGACAAGGGCATCGTCATCGCCGGCGACATCCAGATCAACCTGCTCGACGTCGAGCTGCTCACGATCAAGCTTCGGCTCCTCATCGCGTCCGTCGACCGCGCGCGTGAGATGGGGATCAACTGGTGGGAGACCGACGCGACGCTCCAGGGCGCTGGATCTGACCGCGAGCTGGACTCCGGTCAGCTCGAGCGGGAGAACCGCGAGCTGCGTGAGCGGCTCGAGCGCCTGGAGCGGCAGCTCGGCGTTGGCGACGGCGGTTCCGGCGAGTCCTCCCGGCAGGGGACGCGCGCGTCCGATGGCTGACGGGCTCGCACCGTGGGCGCGGAAACGGGGCCCCGAGCTACTCGCCCGCGCCGAGGCCGAGGCCGTAGCCGTGCTCAGAGACGCGCTGATCGATGCCGCGCTCGCCGAGCGTGGCGGCGGCGTCTCCACCCGCCCGCCCTTGCGCCAAGCGGCGCCCGAAGCCGCTCCGGAGCGCGACGTGCCCTCAGGCGAGGGTCTCTGGGCATACTGCGTGCTCCGCGCCGGCGAGCCGCTCCCGGACGACGTTCAGGGAGTCCATCGCGCCTCCGCGCTGGAGCGCGTCAAGGCCGGCGGGCTGGCCGCGGTAGTGAGCCGCGTGCCGCTGGCGGAGTTCGGCGCGGTGCCGCTCAGAGAGAACCTGAACGACCTCGCCTGGCTCGAGCGGGTGGCGCGCGCCCACGAAGCCGTGCTGGACCGAGCGCTCGCGCGGAGCACGATCGTGCCGCTCCGCCTGTGCACGATCTACGAGAGCGAGCAAAGCGTCCGCGAGATGCTCGAGCGCGAGCGCGAGTCGCTCACGCGAGCATTGGACGCGCTGGCGGGCCACCAGGAGTGGGGGGTGAAGCTGACGGCGGACGGTGACCGGCTCGCCGAGGAAGCGCGCTCGCGGAACCAGGACGTGGCCGTGCTCGAAGACGAGCTCGGCTCCCGCACCGGCGGCGGCGCCTACATGCTTCGGCGGCGTCTCGAGCGCCAGGTTCGCGAAGCCGTCGACGCGCTGGGCGCAGACCTGGCCGACCAGGTGCACGCGGAGCTCCAGGACTGGAGCAGCGATGCGGTAGCCCTGCCGCCGCAGAACCCGGAGCTCTCACGCCACGAGGGCACGATGCTGCTGAACGGGGCGTACCTGGTCGAGACCGACCGCGTGGACGGGCTCCGCAGGCTGGTGGCGGAGTTGGAGGAGCGACACCGGGCACTCGGGGCGTCGATCGAGCTGACGGGGCCGTGGCCGCCGTACAACTTTCTGCCCGGCGGACGCACAGCCGGACTCGCATGACGACGACGATCGCCGAGCGCGACGTTGCGCTGGTCGACCTGGTCGACCGCTTGCTGGGCGGCGGCGTCGTCATCGCGGGTGACATCACGCTCGCGGTCGCCGACGTGGACCTCGTCTACGTCCAGTTGCGGGCGCTCATCAGCTCGGTCGCGACCGCGCAGGAGAAACAACTTCTGCCCCGGATGGGGAGCGCACTGTGATCGAGCTGTACGCGATCACGGACAACCCCTGCCCCGCGCTGCCCGATCTGGCGCCGCTCACGATCGTCCCGGTCAACGGGCTGGCGGCCGTGTGCATGCCTGCGGGAGAGGAAGACTTCTCCGCCGATGCGTTCTGGCGTCACGAGGAGGTGGTCGAAGCCTTGATGGCCGACCGCGACGTGCTGCCGGTGCGCTACGGCACACGGCTCGACGACGAGAGCGCGGTCGCACGGGCCGTCAAGGAACGTCGCGACGAGCTCGCCGCTGCGCTCGACCATGTGCGCGGCGCGGTCGAGCTGTCCGTGCGGGCCATGCCAACCGAAACGCGGCGAGCCGGCCCCCCGGCCGCGGAGGTGAGCAGCGGAGCTGAGTATCTCCGGCTGCGGACGGGCGCGGATGCGAGCCGCGACCACGCGGCTCGCGCGCTGCACGAGCCCCTGTCCGGCCTCGCCCGGGCGAGCGTCGAGGGGCGGCCGCGCCCCCAGGAGCTCTTCCGTGCCGCCTATCTGGTGGAGCGTGATGCGGTCGAGTCGTTCGCGGCCGCGGTCGCACGGCTCCAGAAGGCCAACACCGGCCTCAGCATCCTCTGTACCGGACCCTGGCCCCCCTACAGCTTCGCCGAGCGATGAGGGACAAGGTCCTGCACGCACCGCGAGAACTCGACCCGTTTCTCGGAGAGCTGCCCCCGCTTGACCACGCGCTGAGCCGCCGGGTGAACGCGGACCCGGAGTCACTCGAGCGCGGCCTGGCCCAGCTCGTGCTGACGATCGTGGAGCTCCTGCGCCAGCTGATGGAGCGCCAGGCGCTGCGGCGGATTGACACCGGCGGCTTGAGCGCCGAGCAGGAAGAGCGACTCGGCCAGACATTCATGGAGCTCGACCGTCGCATGGCCGAATTGCGCGAAGAGTTCGGGCTCACCGAAGAGGATCTGAATCTCGACCTCGGCCCCCTGGGGCGATTGCTGTGAGGCGAGCGCCTGTCAACTCATACACACTGGAGGTAGCCCCTTGAATGGGATGGAAGCGCGGGCCGTTGTCGCTGGGATGCTGCTCAAGAGGGTGAAGGAGGACAAATACCCGAGCGCGACCGAGATGAGCATGATCGAGGAGATCATCCCGCCACAGCTTCTCCCTCGCTATGTCGACGTCCTCCTGGAGAAGATCGCGGAGGACAGTCGACCGAGCATCTCGATGCTTCACCGCATCAACCGCGTCATCAACTCCATGCCGTGAGCGCGGCGCTCGTGTTCTGAACATGGGCTAGATCGGCCGGTGGACGGGTAATCGTTGAGGTGACCGAGATCCTACGGAGGGATATTTCATGGCAAGGAGCAGCTCACGCGACAAGAGCGGCGGCACGTTGGACAAGGTGAGGGGCCGCGTCAAGGAGGCCGGCGGAGCGCTCACCGGCAACGAAGGGCGCAAGGCGCGCGGCCAGGGCAAGCAGGCCAAGGGCTCGGCGCGCAAGAAGAAGGGCCATTTCAAGGACCTGTTCAACAGGGGCTGATGTGAAAGGGAAGGTTGCGAAGACGGTGGGGGAACGGCTCGGCGGCGGACGACCCGGCGCCTTTAGCGCCGGGCTGACGGCGGTTGCTGTCGGCGGCGCCGTGGCGGCGACGGTGTACAAGGCACTGCGTAGCTGAGCGCGCCGCCCGGCGTCAGAGCCCGAGTACGCGTCGCGGCGTGTCCTCCATGATCCGCCGGGCGGTCTCCGAGTCGACCGCATCCTCCAGGGCGGCGACCGGGTCCGGCGTCGCCATGTCGAACGGCAGGTCGGTACCCAGCGCGACGTTGTCGGCGCCGACGCGCTCGACCAGGTAGGTCAACGCCATCCGGTCATGGGTGATCGTGTCCACGACGATGCGGCCGGAGTAGGCGCCCGGGCTGGATGGTGAGCCGGCCAGCTCCGGGCGGACCGTCGCGGCGTGGCGCAGCCGGCCCGCCTGCCACGGCATGTAGCCGCCCGCGTGCACGAGCAGCAGCCCGAGGCCGGGGTGGCGGTCGAGGACCCCCGTGACGATCAGGCGCTCGGCGGCGATCGTCGTCTCGAGCTGGTTGCCGATCGCGTTCTGGAGGTGGTAGCCCTCGAGCCCGGGGTGGGGGTTGTTGTAGGCGGGGTGCAGCATCAGCGGCATGCCGTGCTGCTCGGCCGCTGACCAGAACGGGTCGAGGCCGGCTTCGGTCAGCGGCGTGCCCGCCACGGAAGTGCCGATCTGGGCGCCGACCGCGCCCGCGCCCGCCGCGTCCGCGAGCACGCTCGCCGCCGCGTCAGGCGCCTGCAGCGGCACCTGCGCCAGCCACCGCAGCCGCTCCGGGTCGTGTGCGGCGAGCGCCGCCAGGCCCTCGTTCACGGCGCGGGCGAGCGCCACGCCCCGCTCCTCGTCGATCTCATATGCGAACAGGGCGGGGGAGACCGACACGACCGCCGCCTCGAGGCCAAGCTCGTTCAGCTGCTCGAGCTTCGCCGTGGCGTCCGTGAACAGAGGCGTCATCTCCGCGCGCACTCGATCGGCCTCCAGGACGTCGCCCTCGACGGTGATCGGGAAGCCGTCCGCACCGCGCAGAAACTCGATCGCCTCGCGCGGCACGGCGTGGTTATGGACGTCCCAGCGTATGGTCAGCTCCTCTCCGGCACGACCGGCAGCAGCACGAAGGACCCGTCGTGGATCGTCACCTCGCCGCCGAAGATCTCCCGCGGCCGGTCGTCCGGGTCGTCGTGGAGGAACGGGCCCGACCCGCGCAGCTCGTTCTTGAAAGTCGTCAGGCGGTCGCCGCCCGCCTTGGGGTACTCGTAGTCCCTGCCGCGCACCGTGAAGCCGAGGCGGTAGCCCGCCGGCAGCACGATCGAGGTCGGCCAGATCTCGACGTCGAGCTCGTAGACCTCGCCTGGAGTGAGCGGCTGCTTCTCGTCGTGTGTGTGGAACGGGCGGTACGGCTCGCTGAGCCCGGGATCGAGCTTCCGGTGTGACGCTCGCAGCCACCCCTGTGCGATCGGTGTGTGCGGGTCGATCGCGCCCTGGAAGACGAGCTCCTCGCCGTGCGGATCGAACGCGCGCAGCACGACGAACAGGTCCGCGTCTTCGGTGCTGGACGACACGAATAGCTTCGCCGCGGACGGCCCCGTGATCTCCGTCTCCCGCTCGAGCGGGTCGCCCATGAACGTGACCCCGTCGCCTAGCGCGTCGTACGACCCCGTGCCGAGCTCCCAGCGGGTCCACTCGGTCCGCGCCGGCGGCCATTCGCTTTCGGCGCGCTTCGTGAACCTCCCGTCCGCGTGCCTCACCTGGAGCAGCACCGGCGGCTGCCGGTCCCAACCGGTGTCCTCGCCCTTGAGGAAGTGGCCGAAGAAGCGCTTCTGGAGGCGCACCCCATAGTCCGTGTAGAAGTGCGTCCAGTGCTCGAGGCCATGCAGCTCGAGCCACTTCCGGGGGGAGGCGGCGCGCACGTAGCCCTCGACGTTGCCGCGCAGGTGCAGCCCGTGGCCGCCCCAGTTCCCGGCCGACAGGAGCGGCACGTCGAGCCGCTCCCAGTCGCCGGAGCGCGCGCGGTGGTAGTCGTCGTCGAGCGGGTGGGCGGCCACCTCCTCGGCGAAGTCGGCCCTGTTAGCGGCGAGCTCGTCGTGCGAGAGCGTCTCGGGTCCGCAGGCGAGCTCGCCGGTGTTCGCGTTCACCGGCCCGCGCTCGCCCATCCCGTGCTGGACGGTCGTGACCTGCATCTCGTACCAGTTGCCGAAGAAGGTGCAGACGATCCCGCCATGGTGCGTCGCGTCGCGGTACCAGTCGGACGCGCCCTCCCAGGCGCACATCGCGGCGAGGCCGCGCGGCGAGCGCGAGGCCACGTGCCACTGGTTCATCGCGTAATACGAGATGCCGTTCAGCCCCACCTTGCCGCTGGACCAGGGCTGCGCGGCGGCCCACTCGATGCACGCCGCCAGATCGTCGGTCTCGCGCGGCGAGAACGGGTCGAGGCGGCCCTCGGAGCGCCCGGCGCCGCGCGAGTCGACGCGGAGGCAGGCGTACCCGTCGGGCACCCACTTCTCGGGGTCGACCACCTCCCAGTTCTGGTAGCGGTTCGAGGACCCGGCCTCGACCTCGGGGTGCTGCGAGACCATCCGCTCCCATTGGTTCGGGTAGCCCTCCTGGAAAGCGAGCCCCTTGGCGTAGGGGCCGTAGGACAGGATCACCGCGTGCCGGTCGCCGTCGTCCGGGCGGAACACATCGGCGCGCAGCACTACGCCATCGTCCATCTCGATCGGGACGTCCCAGTCGGCCCGCACCTCAGCCGATCCTCAGGAGGCCGCGTTCGTAGTCGTGCAACCGCTCGGCGCCGTCCGCGGTGACCGCCACGAGCTCCCCCGTCTGCACGCCCGCGCTCTCGTCGCGCGTCACCACGTTCGGCTGGATCACGATCGTCATGCCCTCCTCGAGCGTGAAGTCGGGAACATCCTCGAGCGCCCTCGTCTTGTCGCCGAGCACCGGTGGCAGGTAGCCGCCCACGAACCCGTGGACGAGGTCGTCGCGGGTCGTGAAGCCGGCGTCGCCGATGACGCTCGAGGCCTCCACGAGCTCGGCCGCGGTGGCGCCCGGGCGCGCCCGCTCGACCAGCGCGTCGAACGCGGCGTCGGCCACCTCGTGGAGCTCGCGGTGGAGGGGCGACGGCTCGTCGCCGACCGCGAAGGTGCGCAGGAGCTGGCCGGTGTAGTCCCAGTAGGACGCGCTGATTTCGCAGGCGAGGAAGTCGCCCTGCCTCAGCGGCCGCGCCGCCGGCCACTGTGCGGGCACGCTGCCGGCGCCGAAGTAGTGGATGTGAGTCGTGCCGCCACGGCCGACATAGGCCCGCTCGGCGAGGTTGCCGAGATCGCGCTCGTCGGTGCCCGGGCCGGCCCCCTCGTGAACCGCGCGGACGGCGTCGTCCGTGAAGCCGCACCCGATGCGAAGCCAGTCGAGCTCCTCCGCGGACTTGCGCAGCCGCAGCCGCGTATAGGCGTCGTCCAGGGGGACCGGTGTCGCGAACTCCGTGAGCGCGGCGTGCGGCCTGTAGCCGAGTGGGCCGACGAGAGCGACGCGCGAGCCGCGCGCTCCGCGGCCCTCCAGCTCCTCGATAGCGGTCGCCATCGGCTTCGGGCCGGCCCAGCGAACATCGGCCTCGGTGGCGATCCACTCCGCGTTGGGGAGGTGGTTGTAGAAGTTGACGAGCAGCACGTCCTGCTCGCCGGGCGTGAACACGCACAGCGCCTCCCGGGTGACGGGCCAGCGGGTCAGCCAGCCCACGGCCGGCCCGGCCCTGTTGGCCCCGTAGACCAACGCGTGCTCGGCTCCGGCGGCCGCGAGCTCGGCGGCGAGCGCGTCGCGCCGCCGGCTCATCTCCTCGTCCGAGAAGCGCGGGTACGGGAGTGTCTCATTCGCCGCACTCACGGCCGCATCACGAGTCTCCGGCCCGCGGACGTCGCGAGGCGCTCCCAGGCCGAGTCGATGTCGGCGAGCGGCAGCTCCTCCGTGTCGAGCTGGAGCGGGCACCCCTCCCTCGCCGCCAGCTCGTGCGCGCGGGCAAGCGCGGCCTGGCGCTCCTGGGGGGAGGCCCACGCTCCCGAGTGGCCGACCATCGTCACGTGCCGGTTGCGGAGCGGGATGCCCGACAGCTCGGCGACCGGCGAGGCCGCTTGGCCGAAGCTCACGTAGACGCCATCGCGGGTGAGCGACTCGATCACCGCCCGCGCCGGCGCCCCCCAGAGCGGGTCCAGCGCCACGTCGAGCCGCCCGCCCGCCGCCTCGCCGAAGAGCGCTCTCAGCTCCTCCGCCGTGAGCCCCTCGCTCAGCTCGACCGTCGCATCCGCGCCGTGCGCGCGCACCCGGTCGAGCCGCTCGCGGTTACGGCCGGCCCCGACCACCCGCGCCGCGCACATGAGCTTCGCGAGCTGCACCGCGATCGTCCCGACGGCACCGGTGGCGGCAGTCACGAGCACGTGCGCGCCGGCGAGAGACGCCCCGGCGGCCTGGGCGCGCTCCAGGCACATCTGCGCGGTGAAGACCGGCACGCCGAGGGCCGCGGCGGCCGTGTCGTCGAGCTCGTCGCCGATCGGCGCGATCGAGGCCTGCGACGCGCGGTCCGAGGCGTCCGGCTCCTCAGGGGCCACCGTGTACTCAGCCAGTGCGCCGTCGCGGCCGTAGCCCGGATGCACGAACTCCACCCGGACG
>DASQTS010000320.1:0-2633 GCA_035641775.1 Thermoleophilaceae bacterium | reverse complement strand
TCGTCGGTGACCATCTCGAGCCACTGGGCCACCCAGCCCGACGTGCGTGGGATGGCGAACATCACCGTGAACATGTCCGGCGGCAGGTTGAGCGCCTCGTAGATCAGGCCCGAGTAGAAGTCGACGTTCGGGTAGAGCTTGCGCTCGATGAAGTAGTCGTCGTCGAGGGCTCGCTTCTCGAGCTCCACCGCGATGTCGAGCTTCGGGTTCTTGCCCGTGACCTCGAACACCTCGTCCACGTGCTTCTTGATGATGTTCGCGCGCGGGTCGTAGTTCTTGTAGACCCGGTGCCCGAAGCCCATGAGCTTCTCGTCACGCTCCTTCACGCGGTCGAGGAAGTCCGGGATGTTGTCCGTGGTCTCGATCCGATCCAGCATCTTGAGCACGGCCTCGTTGGCGCCGCCGTGCAGCGGCCCGTAGAGCGCGGCCACCCCGGCCGCGACCGCCGAGTACGGGTCGACCTCTGACGAGCCGACGCCGCGCACCGCGTTGGTCGAGCAGTTCTGCTCGTGGTCGGCGTGCAGGATCCAGAGGACGTCGAGGGCGCGCTCGAGCCGCGGGTCCGGCTCGTACTGCACCTCGGTCATCTTGAACATCATCGAGAGGAAGTTGCCGGGGTAGGACAGGTCGTTGTCCGGATAGACGTACGGCAGCCCGAGGTTGTGGCGATACGCGAACGCGGCGAGCGTCGGCATCTTGGCGATCAGCCGGACGGCCGCCATGTGGCGCTCGAGCTCGTCGTCGATCTTCTTGGCGTCGGGGTAGAAGGTCGAGAGCGCGCCGACGGTCGCGAGCAGCATCCCCATAGGGTGAGCGTCGTAGCGGAAGCCCTCCACGAACTTCTTGATGTTCTCGTGGACGAAGGTGTGGTGGGTGATCTCGAAGATCCACTCGTCGAGCTGCTCCTGGGTGGGCAGCTCGCCGTAGATGAGGAGGTAGGCCACCTCGAGGTAGGACGAGCGCTCGCACAGCTCCTCGATCGGGTAGCCGCGGTACTCGAGCACGCCGGCCTCGCCGTCGATGTAGCAGACCGCGCTGCGCACCGAGGCGGTGTTCGTGAACGCGGGGTCGTAGGTCATCAGGCCGAAGTCGTCGTCGTCGACCTTGATCTGGCGGAAGTCCATCGCCTTCACGGTCCCGTCCTCGATCGGGACGTCGTAGGACTCTCCGGTGCGGTTGTCGGTGACGCTCAGCGTCTCGTTCGCCGTGGCTACGCCGCCGCCGTCGTCGCGCTCTGTCTGCTCGTCGGCCATCAGTCTCTCCCTCTTTTCCCAAGAATTGTGCCGAACAGGCCTCCGCGGGTTCGCTTGCGCGGCGGCGGTGGCCCGAGCTGGGCTACCTCGGCGGCCGTGATCGTGAGTGTCACGGCGCGCTCGGCGGTGCGCGCCACCTCGGGCGCGTCCACGAACCTGCGCTCGCCCCCGGTCGTCTCGATCACCAGGCCGTCGAAGATGTGCTCGCGATAGTTGTCGAGCACCTCGGCGACCTTGCCCACCTCCTCGCCGTCGGAGGTGATCACCGGAACCCCTTGCTCCAGCGCGGTGTAGTGGACCGCGTGACCGTCGTCGATCGGGGCCACGTCAGCCCCCGAGGTGGAGCGACGCGCGCTCCTCCTCGCCGTGCTCCTCCTCCTCCGTGGCGGAGAGGTAGATCGCGCTGCCGATCGCCGCGACCACGAGCAGGATCGAGATCGCGCCCACCAGGCGTGCCGCGTTCCTCGTGGCAGGGAAGTCCTCGCGGACGATGCCGAGGAACGAAACGATCAGCGCCCAGACGGCTAGAGCGCCACCTGCGAAGTAGAAGCCCTCCACGGCGCGAAAGCTACCGAAGGGTGCGGCGTGGCGTGCGCCGCTCGGCCACCCGGACGCGAGCCGGCGCGACCGGCTCAGGAGCGCCGTGCGGACCGCGGCGCGGCGGCTGCGGCGGCCGTCCGCGCGGGTGCGGCCGCGGATCGCGGTCGGGCGAGCCCCCTCCGTCCTCCTCGGCCTCGACGGCGGGCGGATCCTTGATGGCCCACCAGACGAGGTAGAGCAGCGCGACGATCGGGAGCTTCAGCGCTACGGCCAGCCAGATGAAGCCCCAGGCACTCCCACTCACCCGGTCATCGTACCCGGATCATCCTCAGGGATGACGGCAAGTTCCGCCGTTTCGTTTCTTCCGGGCGCGGAGCATGCGCGGCGGGAACCTCACGTCGCTCCTCATAGGGGCGTCGGTGTTCTCGCTGTTCTTCTTCGTGACGCTCTACATGCAGCAGGTGCTGGGCTATGACGCGATGGAAACCGGCGTGATGTACCTCGCCTTCGCGATTCCCGCCGCGGTGTCCTCGGGCATCGCATCGGGCCTGATCGAGAAGACTGGCGCCCGCCCCCCCGCGGTCGGCGGGATGCTGCTGGTGAGCATCGGCCTGTTCCTGTTTTCGCTCGCCCCGGCCGACGGCTCGTACGCCGCCAACCTGCTGGGGCCGATGCTGATCAGCGCGATCGGCACCGGGCTGGCGTTCGTCTCGGTGATGGCCGCGGCCACCCTGGGCGTGCGCGAGGAGGAGTCCGGCCTTGCGAGTGGGCTCGTGAACACCGGCCAGCAGATCGGCGGGGCGCTCGGCCTCGGGATCATGGCCACGGTCGCCACCACCC
>DASQTS010000319.1:0-16623 GCA_035641775.1 Thermoleophilaceae bacterium | reverse complement strand
TCGAAGCTCCACCTTCGGCGCCATGCCCCGGGACGTGGTCGCGTCGCCGGGGCGCTCCTTGCGTGGTGCGCGGATGGATTAAGGTCGGTTGTCAATGGCCCGCCCATCGCTCGACCTGGTCGACCCGCGGATCGCCAAGGCCCTGTCCCACCCCATGCGCGCCCGCATCCTGCGCATCCTCGACGAGCGCGTCGCGAGCCCGAACGAAATCGCGGAGATGATCGATGAGCGGCTGCCGAACGTGAGCTACCACGTGCGCGCACTGCTCGACCTCGACTGCATCGAGCTCGTCGACACGGCTCAGCGGCGCGGAGCGATCGAGCACTACTACCGAGCCGTCGTGCGGCCTTTCTTCAGCGACCGCGACTGGAAGCGCCTTCCTCGCTCCGGCCGGCAGGCGATCTCCGGTGCGGCGCTTCAGAAAATCTGGGAGGACGTGTCCGAGGCGCTGAGCGCAGGTACGTTTGAGAGCCGCTCCGACCGTCACCTCTCGCACGACGAAGTCGTCCTAGACGAGGAGGGCTGGGAGGCAGTCGCACAGCTCCTCAAGGACATGGACGCCGACCTCGAGCGGATAGCGTCTGACAGTGCGGCGCGGCTCAGGCAGTCCGGCGGGGAGGGAATTCCGGCGACCGTCGTCGCGATGCAGTTCGAGCTTCCGCGGCAGCGCTCTTCCGCGAGGTCGTAGGCCATGCGGAGGGGGTCTGCTGGAATGAGCGGATGGACTCGCTCGACCGCCGCCACTTCCTCGTAGGCGCCGCGGGCGGGGCGATCCTCCTACGGCTGCCGGCGGAGCCGGCCGGCTTCTCCAAGCGGGCGCTCCGCGAGCTGCGCGCTGACGTCCGCGGACGCGTCGTCGTCCCCCGCGACAGCTCGCGGCTGGTCTACAACACGCGCTTCGACGGCCGCAGGCCGGACGCCGTCGTGCACGTGGAGAGCACGGCGGACGTGGCCGCGGCGGTGCGCTGGGCGAACCGGTTCGACGTGCGGCTCGTGGCGCGCTCGGGCGGGCACAGCTACGCCGGCTACTCGAGCACCGGCGACGGCGTGGTGCTGGACCTGTCGCGCCTGAACGGCATCCGCGTCTCGGGAGGGCGCGCCACCGTCGGTCCGGGCGCGCAGCTCATCGACGTGCAGCGCGTCCTCACGCGGCGCGGCCTGAGCGTCCCGGCCGGGTCGTGCCCCACGGTTGGAATCGGCGGCCTGGCGCTCGGCGGCGGCCACGGGCTGGCCGGCCGGCGCTTCGGGCTCACGAGCGACAAGCTCGTGGCCGCGCGCGTCGTCACGGCCGACGGCCGCGTGCGCCGCGTGGACGCGGATACGAACGAGGACCTGTTCTGGGCCTGTCGCGGCGGCGGGGGCGGGAACTTCGGCGTGGTCACCTCGCTGACGCTGCAGACGCACCGCGCGCGCGGAGCGGCCTACTTCTTCGTCTCCTGGCCGTGGTCGCAGGCGGAGGAGGCGATCGCGGCGTGGCAGCGCTTCGCGCCCGAGGCCCCGCCGGCGCTCACCTCGATCCTCTCGCTCGGCACCACGGGCGGCGGCGGCTCCCCGCGGGTGAGCGCCCTCGGGCAGTACTTCGGCGAGGTGGGGGCGCTGCGCCGGCTGGTGCGGCCGCTCACGCGCGTGGCGGGAGCGAGCCTCTCCACCGGCAGCTCGACCTACTTCACGATGGTGCTGCGCTGGGCGGGGTGTCTCGACGGAGGATTCGCCGCCTGCAAGCGTTCCACGCGCTCGAGCTTCTTCGCGAAGTCCGACTACTTCGACAGGCCGGTCGGGCCGGGCGGCCGGGCGCGGATGATCGACTGGGTGGAGCGGCGTCAGCGCACGCCCTCGCTCGGGAGCGGCGCGCTTCTGCTCGACGCCTACGGCGGCGCGCTGAACCGGCCGGCTCGGGACGCCACAGCCTTCGTTCACCGCGACATGCTGTTCTCGCTCCAGTACCTCGCTTACTTCAGCGGGGCGGCCGCCGGCCGGGCGAGCCGGCGCTGGATCAGCGGCGCCGCCAAGGCGCTCCGCCCGCACGCGTCCGGCGAGGCCTACCAGAACTACATCGACCCGGACCTCGACGGATGGCAGCGGGCCTACTACGGCGCGAACCTCGAGCGGCTGCGCGAGATCAAGCGACAGGTGGACCCCGACTTCCGCTTCCGGTTCCCGCAGGCGATCCCGCCCGCGCGCTGAATGGACCGCGACTCGCTACGCCGCCTGCGGGCGCAGCCCGGCTACCTCCGCTTCGTGTCCGCGGCTACGCTGGCGCGCGTCTCGGACGAGATGTTCGGCGTGGGCGTCGTGCTGCTCGTGCTCGACCGCACCGGGGACGAGGCGCTGGCCGGCGCCGCCGTCGCGGCCGTGACGCTCCCGAGCCTCGTGACCGGGCCGCTGCTCGGCGCGTGGCTCGACCTCACCGGCCGCCGCCGCGTCCTGATGGTCATCGACCAGATCGTGATCGCGTCCGTGCTGCTGGCGCTCGTCGCGCTCGTGGGCCACGCCCCCACGTGGGCGATCGTGCTCGTCGTGCTGCCCGCCGGGCTCACCTATCCGCTCTCGTTCGGCGGCTTTACGAGCATGATCCCGTCGCTCGTCCCCGGCGAGCTGCTGCCGCCGGCGAATGCGCTCGAGACCACGAGCTTCAACTCCGCGCTCGTCGTCGGGCCGGCGCTGGCAGGCACGCTCTCGGCGACGATCGGCCCCGCCGCGCCGCTGTTCGTGGAGGCGGCTCTCGCGCTGGCCGCGCTGGCGTTGATCGTGCGCATCCCGAAGCTCGACGGGCAAGCGGAGCGCAGCGCCGGCGACACGCTGCTCGGCATCGCCGCGCAGGGCCTGCGCCAGATCGTCTCGGTCCCTCAGCTGCGCGGTGTGACCGCGGCCGCCGCGCTGGGCCTGGGCGGCCTCGGGCTGCTCACCGTGGCCTTCCCGCTGTTCGCGGTCGACCACCTGGGCGTCGAGGAGAGCGCGTCCGGCTACATGTGGGCGGCCTTCGCAGTCGGCTCCACGTTCGGCGCGCTCACGCTCGTCCACCTGCAGCGACGCTTCCCGCCCGAGCGGATCGTGCTCACGGGCTACGCGCTGTTCGGCCTGCTCATGCTCACGTGGCAGCTGGCGGGGACGCTCGCGGTGTTCCTCGCGCTGGTCGCGCTCGCCGCCATGGTCGACGGCCCGGCGCTGGCGGCCCAGTTCGCCGTGCGCCAGCAGTACGTGCCGCCCCGCCTCTACGGGCAGGTGTTCACGACCGCGGTCGGCCTCAAGGTCGGCTGCCTGGCGCTCGGGGCCGCGGCGTCGGGCGCGCTGGTCACGCGCATCGGCTCGGCCGAGACGTTGGCCGTGGCGGCAGGGATGCAGGTCCTGGCCGCCGTCGTGGGAGTCACCCTTGTGCGTCTTCCCGCTCGTCGGGACCGAGATGCAGCTGCTCGCCCGAGTGCGGCTCGTAGGGCTTGAACTCGGGCGGCGGGAGCGGCTCCGTCGTGGCGTCCGCCTCCGCGGCGGCACCGGGCCGGCGCGGCGGCCGGTGCGGGCGAACCGGGCCGGGATCCTCGTCCGCCTCCGCCGGGATGTCGTCCATCGGGTGTTTCGCGCGCTCGCGCGCACCCGCGAGGAAGAGCAGGGCCGCACAGCCGAGCGCGAGCAGGTTCTGACCCAGCGGGCGCTCGAGCAGGCGCGCGACGATGAGCGCGCCCGCCCATACGCCGGCAGCGGCGATCACGGTTCCGTCGCCGAACGGGAGGTGGAAGCGCATCCCCTCGGCCCGCGCGTAGAGCAGCGCGAGGATGCCGAAGCCGATCAGGAGCTCGCCGACCTCGACGAACGAAAATGGACCGAACGTGCTCACGATGAGCAGCAGCGCCGCGCCCGCGGCCACGCGCTGCTCCGTGTTGAGGACGCGCGCCGCGCGGAGGGCGCGCCCGATCACGCCGCCGCGCGAACGCCCGCGCGGATACGCTGCGCGAGCAGCTCCGCGTCGGCGTCGGACACGGTGCGGAGCTGCCCCTGGAAGGCGAGGTGCCAGTGCTCGGCGGGCCACTTGCGCACGTGCTCGAGCTCGCCCGCCAGCTCAACCGCCGGCACGAAGTCGTCCTCCTCGAGCACGATCTCCGGCTCGGTCTCGAACCGCCACGGATACGGGTCGACCTTGCCCGGCTTGCCGGGCCAGATCCTCTCCCGATCCTCGTACATCTCGCCCGTCACGCGGACGATGCCGCCGAAGGCCTGCACGCCGGTCACGTAGAAGGCGATGCGATCGCCGGGCGAGACCTGCTCCGCCATCCGCCGCCGGCCCTCCTTCGCGCCGATCACCCTGAAGCCGTGCTCGCGGGTGGCGCGGAAGTTGTCGAGCGATCCGGTGAGCACCCAGGTCTTGGCCACGGGCGAAAGCCTAGTTACTGTTTCGCCCCGATGGCCGACGACGACCTTGACCTGATCGGGCCCGACGAGATCGCCTACCGGCTCGATCTCACCCCGGCCCAGCTGAAGATCACGTACACCGCCCTCAAGTCGTTCCTCGACGACTTCGGCCACGATGAGCGCGACGTCCACGATATCGTGCGCGAGGTGCTCTCGAAGTTGCCCGAGGAGCACGCGATCCGCTCCATCGATATCAGCAAGGGCCGGTAGCGGCACCGGTGCCACGGGACATCTCGCGCCGGGACCTGCTGCGCGCCGGCGGCGCCGGTGCGCTCGGCTACGCGCTGCTCGGACCCGGCGCGGCGTCCGCGCAGGCCGCCCGGATGAACGTGGTCGTCGTCGTGATGGACAGCCTGCGCGCCGACCACGTGTACGGCAACCGCGCCCGCACGAGGACGATGGACGCGGTCGGGCGTCAAGGCGTGCGCTTCGTGAACGCGTATCCGGAGGGCATGCCGACGATCCCCGCCAGGCGGGCGATCATGTCCGGGAAGCGCACCTACCCGTTCCGCGGCTGGCGCCCGCGCTGGGACGACCTGCCGCCGCAGCCGGGCTGGGAGCCCGTCGGGAGCGATGGCGAGATGTGGACGGCCGCGCTGCGGGAGGCCGGCTGGACCACCGGCTATGTGACGGACAACCCGCACCTGCTCATGCCGGTGCACAGGCGCTTCCGCGGGAAGTTCGACCGCGTGGAGCTGGTGCAGGGGCAGGTGCCCGTGATGCGGCGGCCGCCGCGCCTGCCCGGCTCGCGCACGACCGCCCATTACATGCCGAAGGCGCTTCGCGGCACGAACTCCGAGCGCCGAATGGCGAACTACCTGGCGCTCAATCCGCGGGGCAGGCGCGAGGAGGACTACAACGCGGCGAAGGTGTTCCGCGAGGGGATGGGCTGGATCGAGTGGGCACGCACCCAGCAGCCGTTCGCGCTCGTGATCGACACGTTCGACGCGCATGAGCCCTGGGACGCGCCGCGGCGGCTGATCGACCTGTACGGGCCGGCCCGGGGCAGCGGCTTCGAGCCGATCCAGCCGTTCTCCACACCCGCCGACCGCGTGCGCGACATGAACCTCACGATGCGGACCCTTCGGCGAATGCGGCAGCTGTACGCGGCCGAGGTGACGATGGTGGACGTCTGGCTGGGGCGCTTCCTGGACCGGCTCGAGAACCTGGGGCTGGCCCAGAACACGCTGCTCGTGCTCGTAAGCGACCACGGCGTCCTGATGGGCGAGCGCGGCTGGCTCGGCAAGAAGTTCACCGAGATGTATGAGGAGCTGACCCACGTGCCGATGATCATGCGCCACCCCAGACGAGGCGCGCGGACCAGCAGTTATTTGGCATCAACCCATGACATCGGGCCCACGGTGCTGTCCGCGCTCGGCGTGGAGGAGCCAAGAGGGATGAACGGCGTGGACCTTTCCCCAATTTTCCGAGGCCGCGCGCCCGGCACCCAGCGCACTTACCGAACCTCCTCCTACAGCACCTACCTGAGTGCTTCTGACGGCCGCTGGCTCCTGATCTCCGACCGTGACCGCAAAGACGTTCGTCTGTACGACCGCAGACGCGATCGGTACGAGCGCCGGAACGTGGCCCGCCGCCACCCGAAGCAGGTGCGGCGGCTGTGGGGAATGATCCTCCGCGATGCCGGCGGCCACTTGCCGCGGCACCCGGCCTGAAGCCGTCGCTGCGCAGCGGGCACCGCCCGCCGCTTGCGCACTACTCGATCGGGATCTCCTCGACCTCCGGCTCGCGCTTCGGCGCGTCCAGCCGCTCCAGGTACCAGTCGATCAGCGAGCGCAGCGTCAGCAGGAACTCCCTGATGATGCTCGTCAGCTGACGGTCGAGCTCACGCTCCATCGCCGTTCCTCTCGAAGGTGATCTCCAGCGAGCCCTCCTCGAGCCGCGCCCCCGCCGTGGCGTAGGCGGCGAGCGCCGGCGGCAGCATGATCGTGCGCTTCTGCCCGCCCACGCGCACGATCACCTCGAGCCCGATCTTCTTCAGGCTGAGGTCGCCACGCTCGGCGAACGGCACGTCCACGCGCAGCGTCGCGGTGCCGTTGTCGGTCACGAGCTCCTGGGAGAGCCGGTCGTGCAACACCTCGGCGGCGTCCTGACCGTCGAAGATCGCGTCGCCGAGCCGGTCGAGCATCTCGCCGCCCATCACCTCGCGCTCGAACAGGTCGGCGGTTAGAACCGGCACGGGTGCGAAGGCGGAGCGAACCAGCTCGAGCTGCTCCTCCTGCGACTCGCGCCAGGCGGCGAAGTAGCCGTCCGGGGGCAACAGCCGGTTCACGACCACCGCGTCGGTGAGATAGCCGTACAGGTTCAGGTAGGTGAACGTCCGCATCGACTCCTTCACGACCATCCGGTCCGGGCTCGTGACCAGCCGGATGCTCGTGTGCGCGCGGTCGCGCAGGATGCCGTTCATCGCGACGAGGTTGCGGGCCAGGCGCTCGACGTCCTGGAAGACCGCGTCGCCCGGGAGCGGGATGTCGAAGAGCGTGCGGGCGAACGGGGCGAGCCGCTTCTGCGACGGCAGGATGCGCTCCAGCCACCACGTGACCACGTCTGGGAACGACAGCAGCCGCAGCGTCTCGCCCGTCGGCGCGCAGTCCACGATCACGCAGTCGTACTCGGCCTCCTCGTGATGGCGCTTGATCCAGAGGAGCGAGAACAGCTCGTCCATCCCGGGCGGCACGGTCAGCTCCTCGGCCGAGATGCGGTCGATACCGCGCTCGGCCAGCAGGTCGCCGAGCCAGCCCTGCACGCCGTCCCAGTGGCGCTCCATCTCCTCCTGGGCCTGGACCTCCTGGCCGAAGAGGTTGGTCCCCACCCGGGTGGCGTCGGGGCCGAGCGGCGTCTCGAGCGAGTCGGACAGGCTGTGCGCGGGGTCGGTGGACAGCACCACGGTGCGGAGGCCGGCGTCGGCGGCGCGGCGAGCGGTTGCGGCCGCGACGCTCGTCTTGCCGACTCCGCCCTTCCCTGTGTAGAGGATCGTGCGGGGCGCCATGAACCGCCGCACATTAAAGGCATCGCTCCGCGGCGGGCACCGCCGCCGCCTCGCGCACGGCCCCCTCAGCCCGGCCGGCTTGCCACTTCGATCTTGGCGCTGTCCGAGTCGCGCTTGCCGAGTCCCGTGCGCAGCTCCTTCGCGGCGACGCGCACCGTGAAGGTCGACGGGCCGCGCGGCGTCCACGTGAACGAGCCGTTCCCGCGGCGGAAGGTGGCGAGGCGGTTGAACACGGCCCGCCCGTCCGGCCGCGTGACGGTCACCTGCACGGCCGACAGCTTCGAGACGTTGAAGCGCAGCGACACGGGCTCGTCCTCGGTTGCCCGGTCGGGCCCCTGGTAGACGACCTCCGGGGGGTCGACCTGGTAGCCGCGGTACTTCCGCGCGTACTCGCAGTAGAGCTGCCCCTGCCGGCGCGTGCACAGGCTCTGGAGGAACTCGCGCAGCAGCTCGTGGTAGTCGCTCGTGGACTCCGCGCCCGCGTAGCTGTAGCGGGACCAGTCGCCGACGTCGCTCATCGGCACCTCGCGGCGCGCCTCGGGCTGCGCCTGCCGGTAGAGCGAGCGCGCACGTTCGTCGTGAGCGAGGTTCGAGAAGTCGTAGAGGCCGATCAGCGACTGGAGGAACGCGTTGAAGATATAGAGGCGGGGCGCGAACGAGTACTGGAGGTAGTGCACGCCGCCTCCGGGGCCGGTCGTCCGCACGCCGCCCGGCGGCCGGGCCTCGAAGGCGCCGAGCGCCCGGCGCCCGGTCTCGGCGTACTTCGGCTCCTTCAGGAGGTCGGCCGCGCGGCCCAGGGCCTGGATGCCCGTGGCCTGCGCCATGCCGCTCATCCAGGGCGGGGTCCCGCCGCCGAAGTGGAACAGGTACTCCCACGCTATGAAGCCGCGGCCGCGCTTGACGGCGAGCCCGGTCATCTCGTCGAGAATCCGGCGCAGCGCGGCCTTGTCGCAGCTCGGCTCGCGGCGTACGCAGAAGCCGTGGAGGTGGTTCGCCTTCTTGAAGGTGGACAGCGGGTGGAGCTGGAGGCCCTCGCCCGGGAAGAACGTGAACAGGATGTCGCTGCCCCGGAAGCTCACCTGGTCGCGCGAGGCGGGGTAGGGGAGGCGCGGCCAATACTGGCGGTTGCGCGCGAGCTGGAGGAACGCGACGGGCATGCGCGTGGCGCCGAGCCGTCTGCGCAGCGCGAGCGACTCCACCGACGCGAGGACGTAACGCAGCTGCGTCGCGCGTGCGCCACGCAGCCGGCGCAGGGTGCGCGCCGAGCGCACGTACGTGACGCGCCAGCGACGGTATTGCGACCTCGTGATGCGCTTCCGCCGAAGCTCGCGGCGGAGCGCCGAGTAGACGGCGCGGCGGCCACGGCTGCTGGAGGCGCGGGCGGGTGCCCGCGAGGAAGCCCCGGCCGATGCCCCGCCGACAGGCATGCCCAGCGCCACTTCGCTCTCCGTTGGCACCGACGGGTCGCTCACGCGCTTCGCCTGCCCGCCGTCGACGACGATGACCTCGCCGGCCTGGGCGGGCGCCGCCGAGACGGCCACCAGCGCCGCCGCAACTGCTGCGGTTCTTGTCACGTACCCCATGTGGTCACCCAACGTCCCGAAACGCGTCGAGTTGCGGTGCCTCCAGCTAGTCTGCCCCCGGTGCGCCGTCCGCTAGTCGTTCTCGTCTTCGCCGCTCTGGCGCTCGCCTCCTGCGGCGGCGGCGACGACAAGGAGGACGTCCAGGACCTCCTCGACAAGGCATTCAGCACATCGATCAAAAGCGCCAACCTGAAGGTCGACGCTTCGGTCCAGCTGAAGGGTAGCCCCGGGCTCGACCGGCCCGTTCGGATCAGCGCTACGGGCCCGTTCCGGACGAATGACCGGAAGCTTCCGTCGGTCGACATCGAGCTGAAGATCGGCACCGATGGCGGCGGCCAGACGGTGACGACCGGCTTCCTGTCCACCGGCGACCGCGCCTTCGTGAAGTTCCAGGACGTCTACTACGAGCAGCCACGCGCGCAGGTCGCCCAGGCGAACCGCTCCATCGCGCGCAACCAGGGCAAGCGCGGCTCGCTGCGCGCGCTCGGCCTCGATCCGCGCAGCTGGCTCGCCGAGGCGAAGGACGACGGCGAGGAGGAGATCGCGGGCGTGACCACGCGCCACGTGTCCGGCCGGCTCGACGTGGAGGCCGTGATGCGCAACCTGAACGAGTTCGTGCGCAAGTCGGGCAAGGCGCTCGGCGGCGCCACGGGCCAGGCTCCGCCGCAGCCCCTGAGCGACGAGGACATCAGGCAGGTCGGCGAGGTGGTGCGCGACCCGGTCTTCCATGTGTATGTGGCCGAGGAGGACGACACGGTCCGTCGCGTGGCCGGGAAGATCGAGTTCGACGTGCCGGAGGCGAACCGGGAGGCGCTCGGCGGGATCCAGTCGGGCGCCATCGAGTTCGAGGTCGAGCTCTCGGACGTGAACGGTGACCAGGAGATCGAGCCGCCGGCGAACGCCAGGCCGCTGTCGGCGCTCACGGACTCGCTCGGCGGGACGGGCGTGCCAGGCCTCGGCCAGGGGGAGGCGGTGCCCGCCCAGCCGGACGCCACCGGGCCCGAGGCCGAGGACTTCCAGGAGTACAAGGACTGCCTCGACGAGGCGCGCCCGGAGGACACCGAGGCGCTCCAGCGCTGCGCCGAGCTGCTGGCTAGGCCCTAGACCGGCGTCGCACTCTTGCGCAGGTCCTCGACGTCGATGCCCCAGCGCGCGGCAAGCTCGGCGTGCTCCGGCCCGAGCTCCCAGCGGTCGGGCCGCTCGTCGCCCTCGTGATCGGGCGTGGCGCCCTTCAACAGCATGGAGCCGCGGTTGTCGCCGACCGCGCGAATCTCGCTCACCTCCTCGCCGGTGAGGACAGGCTCTGCCGGCACGGCGGAGAGCTCCTCGCGCTTGCGCTCGATCGGCTTGGCGTCGGCGCCGGGCTCCTGGATCAGCGTGGGCGCGACGGACGCCACGGAATCGTGCGCCAGGTTCCAGACGCAGGCCAGCTGGAGCGGCGTGAGGCCGTGGCGATCGGCGATCGGCCGGATGCGCTCGAGCCGCTCGCGCCCGGCCTCTACCCAGCCCGGCGGCCGGAAGCCGCGGTGGTCGTGGCCGTCGAAGTCGTGGCCGGGCAGCACGTCGTCGTGAAACAGGCCGCCGTAGTCCACGACGCGCGTGAGAACCTTCACGCCGTGGGCCGCCGCGGCGTCGAGCGCCAGCTCGCCCGGCCACGGCTCGAACGGGTTCAGGATCAGCATCGCCCAGTCGATCAGCTCGCCGTAGCGCTCGAAGCAGCCGATCAGGTCGAGCGTGAAGCCGTTCGCGGGCCCGGGGGCCACGCCGAGCGCCTTCGCGAGTCCCTCGTCGCGGAGCGCTCTCAGACCCTCCCAGACCTCGGGCGACTCGAAGCCGCGGCGGTCCGGGTTGTGAAGCAGCAGCAGGTCGAAGGACTCCGCACCGCAGCGCTCCAGGCTCCGCTCGGTGGCCATCCGGAGGTAGTCGCCGTACTCGTCCGGGCCGCGCAGGCGCGGATCGGTGAAGCGCGGGAAGCCCTTGGCGCCCTCGCGCTCGCCCTCGTAGAAGTCATGCCCGACGGCGCCCACGAGGGCGTACTCGGAGCGCGGCGTGCCGGCGAGCGCTCGGCCAAGCAGCCTGTCCGCCTCGCCCGCGCCGTAGGCGTCGGCCGTGATGACGGTGTGGATGCCGCCTCCGGGGCGCAGCAGCGCCTCGAGCCGCTGGTCCTCGATCGCCTCGCCGAAGCGCATGAAGCGCCCGCCGCTCCAGGTGCCCACTGCCACGTGCCCGAGCATGCCTTCACTCTAAGGTCCGGGCGGTGGAACTCGAGTCCGTAGCGCCATGGGCCGCGTTGATCGCGGCCCTCATCTTCTTCCTGTGGCTCGACCTCCACTTCTTCGCGCGCGGCCGCGACCCGAGCTTCAAGGAGGCGGCGTGGTGGTCGGTCGGCTGGCTGGCGCTGAGCCTGCTCGCGGCGATCCCGGTCCTGCTGCTCGAAGGTGCCGAAGACGCCGTCACCTATACGACCGTCTACCTCATCGAGCGCTCGCTGTCGCTCGACAACCTGTTCGTATTCCTCCTGCTGTTCGCCTACTTCGGCGTCCCGTACGAGTACCGCCCCAGGCTGCTCTTCTTCGGCATCGTCGCCGCGCTCGCGCTGCGCGGTGTGTTCATCCTGGCCGGCACGGAGCTGATCGAGCAGTTCCACGTCCTGATCTACCTGCTCGGAGCGGCGCTGATCGTGCTCGCATACCGGATCTGGCGCGGCGTGGCCGAGAACGTCGACCCAGACAAGAACCTGATGGTCCGGCTGGTGCGCAGGGTGTACCCCGTCACAAGCGAGTTCCACGGGCCGCGCTGGTTCGTGAAGCAGGACGGCCGCCGCTACGCAACGCCGATCTTCCTGTGCCTCGCAGCGATCGTGTTCGCGGACATCGCCTTCGCGATCGACTCGATCCCGGCCGCCTTCGCGATCACCCGCGACCCGCTGCTGATCTGGATGGGCAACGTGTTCGCGCTGCTCGGCCTGCGCGCGCTGTTCGTACTGGTGGAGAGCCTGATCGCCCGCTTCCGCTACCTCGACGAGACGATCGCCGTCGTGCTGGGACTCGTGGGTGTGAAGCTGTTGGTCGAGGACATCTACAAGGTCGGGCCGGTGGCGAGCCTGGTCGTCATCGCGGTCGCCTTCACGATCGGGATCCTGCTGTCGGTGCGTGCTGACAGGCGGGATCCCCACGCGGAGGAGCACCGCAGGGAGCGCGTTGAAGCGATGGAGCGCGGCTCGGCCTAGGGCTCGTGCACGGCGCGCCAGCCGAGCAGGCCGGCGAAGCCGAGCAGTCCCGCGCCCGCCACCACGTCCACGGTCGCCAGCAGCCGCGGACCGAAGCGGTCCCTTACGGCCGCGACGAGCAGCGAGAGCGCCGTAAAGGCGGTCAGCGTGCCGAGCGCGACCCCGGCGAGCATCAGCGCGGCCGCGTCGGCCGAGGTCGCGGCCTCGCCCACAGCCGCCGCGGAGGCGGCCGTGAAGATCGCGGCCCAGGTGGCGATCGTCAGCGGGTTCGACGCGGTTGCCGCCACGGCGGTGGCGAACGCGCGCCGCGGCGAGGCTACCTCCTGCTGCGCCTCACCGCCGAGCCGCACCCGGAACGCGGCCCACAGCGTGCGGGCGCCGATCACGCCGAGCACGAGCGCGCCCACGAGGCCGAACGCCAGCCGCAGCGCGTCGGCCTCCAGCAGCGTGGCCGCGCCGGCGAGGCCGAGGCCCGCGTAGAGCAGGTCGATGAACGCCGCGCCCGCGCCGATGGCGATGCCGCTGGCGAGCGCGCCGCGCAGCACGCTGCGAATGCAGAGGAGCGAGACGGGGCCGGGCTGAGCGCCCACGAACAGCCCGAGCCCGAAGCCGACGGCGAGCGAGGTCACGCCGACAGCGTACGGCGCCGCGCCAGCTGCCGCTCGAGCGCCGCGAGCCGGTCGTCCCACTGGGCGCCCACCTCGGCCATCCAGGCGAGTGCCTCGGACATCGGGGCGGGGGTCGGCCGGTAGAGCACCTCACGGCCCGCCCGCCGTGTGGCCACAAGGCCGGCGGCGTCGAGCGTGCCGAGGTGCTTTTGCACGGCCTGCCGGCTTACCGGCAGCTCGCGCGCGAGCTCGGTCGCCGTGGCCTCGCCGCGCTCGCCGAGCGAGGCGTACAGCGCTCGCCGGGTGCCGTCCGAGAGGGCCGCGAAGACCGCGTCGGCGGGGTCCGCGCTCGGCATCAGCGCAGCGCGCCCGCGAGCGCGACCGGACCGGTGCCGCCGCCCAGCTCCACGGCCAGGTCGCGGCCGTCGAGGATGGCAAGCGGGCGCGACTCGATCACACGTATGCTCGTGCCGTTCTCCGCCTGCTCGAGATCGATCTCGACGCGCGTGCTCTCCTCGCCCGGCTCGCCCCACCAGAAGACGAGCCGGTGCGGCGCATCCACCTCCTCCACGAAGCCCTCCCGGTCGCCGGTGTGCACGTCGCCTGCCTCGCGAAGCTCGATCCGGGCGTCCTCGCCGAGCCACTCCGGCTCCGCCAGGGATTCCCACACGGATTCGACGTCGTCGGGGACGGTCAGCTCGCGTTCAACGGCATGGTCCATGTGTGCCTCCAAAGTGCAACCGAACGGTTGCTATTCTCACGCAACCAATTGGTTGCAGCTTACCGAAGAGGAGAACGGACATGCAGATCGGCCGCGCACACAGCTCGCTCGTCCCGATGGTGGTCGAGCAGACCTCGCGAGGCGAGCGCTCGTTCGACATCTACTCGCGCCTGCTCAACGAGCGCATCGTCTTCATCGGGCGGCCGATCGACGACGAGATCGCGAACCTCGTCGTGGCTCAGCTCGTCCACCTGGAGTCGGAGGATCCCGACAAGGACGTGTCGGTCTACGTGAACTCGCCCGGCGGCTCGCTGCACGCCGGACTCGCCATCTACGACACGATCCAGTACATCCGCCCCGACGTGCAGACCATCTGTTACGGGATGGCCATGTCGGCCGGGTCGCTGATCCTCGCTGGGGGCACGGCCGGCAAGCGGCTCACGCTGCCCAACTCGCGCATCCTGATCCACCAGCCGTCGTCGGGCTTCCAGGGCCAGTCCTCCGACATCGAGATCCACGCGCGCGAGGTGCTTGAACTGCGCAGGCTGCTCGAGGAGATCTACGCCCAGCACACGGGCAGGACGCCCGACGAGGTGCACGAGGACATGGAGCGCGACCGCTTCTTCGGCGCTCAGGAGGCGGTGGACTACGGGCTCGTGGACCGGATCGTCGCAGCGAGCGAGCTGCGCCGCCCGCCGTCCGGTTTCTCGGCCGCCGTGGCGACCCAGTAGAAAGGAGGCGTGCGCCTCGTCCCAGTGCTTCTGCTCGCCGCGGCGCTCCTGCCGGGGTGCGCCTCCAGCGACGAGGACGACTCGCACCCTGCGCCCTCGCCCCAGCCGCCACCGCCCGCCATAACACGGGCCGAGCTGGCCGAGCACCTCGACGCGCTCGGGACGGCCGCCGCGGATAACGGGGGCAACCGCGCGGTCGGGACCGCCGGGTACGAGGCGTCCGTCGAGTACGTGAGCGGCGCGCTGCGCGCCGCCGGATGGCGTGTGCGGGTCCAGGAGTTCGACGTGCCGAGGTTCGAGCTCGAGTTGTCGTCGCTGAGCGTGGGCGGCAGGCAGCTCGAGCGCGCCCGCGACTACCAGGTGCTCACCTACTCCGGCTCCGGGAAGGTGCGCGGGCGGGTCCGGCACCGCCGCAGCGGCTGCGCGGGGGAGCACTTCACGGGCCTCGCGGAGGACGACGTGCCGTTCGTGGAGCGAGGCACCTGCTTCTTCGCGTCGAAGGCCGGCAAGGCGCAGCGCGCGGGCGCCAAGGCGCTCGTGGTCGTGGACCGCTCCGAGACGGCGCGCGGCGTGCCGAGCGGCACACTCGCGATCCAGGGCATCCGCATCCCGGTGGTGCTCGTAGCCGACTCGGCGCTCCGCCGGGCGCGCGACGGCACCCCCGTCGAGGTCGAGGTGGAGGCGAGCACGCCGCGGCAGGGGAGCGAGAACGTCATCGCGGACACGCCGGGCGGCAGCGGCGGCCGCGTCGTGATGGCGGGCGGCCACCTCGACTCCGTGCCGGGCGGCCCCGGCATCAACGACAACGGCAGCGGCGTGGCCGCGCTGATCGAGGCCGCCGAGGCGATCGGGCCCGACCCGACCGGGGCACCCGTGCGGCTGGCGTTCTGGGGCGCGGAGGAGGTGGGTATCGCAGGCTCGCGCCACTACGTCCGGTCACTGAGCAGGGAGAAGCGCCGCCGGATCGCCGCGTACCTCAACTTCGACATGCTCGGCTCGCCGAACGCGGTGCCGGAGCTGTACGTGGACGGCGCGCGGGAGCTGAACCGGGTCCTCCGCCGCGTGGCCGGGCGGCCGCTCGGGTCGGTATCCGCGGGCGGGAGCTCGGACCACGCGCCGTTCGCCGACGCCGGCATCCCGGTCAGCGGCCTCTACACGGGCGGGCCCGAGCAGGGCAAGGGCGGCCGGCCTCGCGACCCCTGCTACCACCTGGCCTGCGACACGGCGGCCAACGTCGACGGTACGGTCCTGCTGCGGATGTCGAGAGCGGCGGCGGAGGCGATCGAGTCCTTCTCCGAGGGTCCTCAGGCGAAGTAGAAGACCAGCCCGAGCACGGCGTACAGCGCCAGGAGCTGCACGCCCTCGAACCAGTTCGACTCGCCGTCCTGGGTCACCAGGTTGGCGATCAGCACCGCGAACAGCAGCGCCCCGAGCTCGTAGCCGTTGAAGACGAGCGCCATCGGGTCGGGACCGACGAGGAACGAGGCAAGCACCAGCACGGGCGCCACGAAGAGCGCGATCTGAGCGCTCGATCCGATCGCGATGTTCACGGCCAGGTCCATCTTGTCCTTCGCGGCGACCAGCACCGCCACCCAGTGCTCGGCCGCGTTGCCGACGATCGCGACGATGAACACGCCGACGAAGAACTCGGACAGCCCGATCTCCTCCGAGGCCTCGCTGATCGACCCGACCAATATCTCCGACATCACGCCGACGGCGACGGCGGACAACGCGAGGTAGATCGCCGCACGCTTGACGGGCCAGTGGTGCGCCTCCTCCTCGTCCTCCTGCCCGAACGGGTTGAAGACGGCGCGGTGCGTCCGCAGCGAGAACCAGAGCCCGGCGGCATAGCTCAGGAGGAGGACGATGCACACCCCGAGCGACAGCTTCTCGAGGTCGGAGCCGAAGTCGACCCGCTCTTCGCCCACGCCCGGCAGCCCGCCGCCGTGGATCAGCTGGAAGACCGCCGGGAAGATCAGCGCCGCCAGGGCGAGTGTGAGCATCCCCGACTGCGCGCTCGCCGCCGTCCGGCTGAACGTTTGCTTGTCGCGCGACCACCCACCCACCACCATCGCGGCGCCCATCACGAGCAGCACATTGCCGATTATCGAGCCGACGATCGAGGCCTTCACGACCTCCTGGAGGCCTTCGAGCAGAGCGAAGAAGGCGATGATCAGCTCTGGCGCGTTGCCGAACGTCACGTTCAGGAGGCCGCCGATTCCGGGCCCGCTCTTGGCGGCGATCGCCTCCGTGGCCTCGCCCATCACCGCGGCGCACGGGATCACGCCGAGCGCCGCGGCGCTGAACACGAGCAGGGGGCTCGCATGCGCGAGCTCCAGGGCA
>DASQTS010000318.1:0-7296 GCA_035641775.1 Thermoleophilaceae bacterium | reverse complement strand
GCTCGTGAGACCGGTTTTGGGCGTCGAGCACGGCATTTCTGCCGTGGGAGGGAGGAGCAGGGCGATGGCTACCCACGTCATATTCCACGAGGTCGACGACGTCGAGCACTGGTTGAGCTCGCCCAAGCGCGAGGAGGTCTTCGGACCGATGGGGATCACGGTACGTACGTTCCGCGACCCGCAGGGCTCCAATCGGGTCGGTCTGATTGTCGAAATCCCCGACATGGCCGCGTTCCAGAGCTTCATGCAGACCGACCAGGCGGCCGAGACCATGAAGCATGACGGTGTGCGCCCGGAGACGCTTCTGGTTCTCGACGAGGCATAGCGCCTTATCGGAAGCCGGATGTCCGCCGGTTCTCACGGGCCGGCGGAAGCAGGGCACACAGGCCCGGTTCCGCACAGATGCGAGCGCCCGAGTGCCGGTCCGCGGCGCGCCTGCTGCGGACGAAACTCAGAAGCACCACGCGCGCGGCCCCGGGCCGCGCTCTGCATAGGCACGCGCCTCAGCGACCGGTGTGGGGAGCATCAAGAGCCGGGCTTGCGCTATGCGCGAGAAGAAGCAGAAGCGCGCGATCGGCGCGCGATCGTGCGACTCCGCTGTCTACCGCGACACGCGGACATCCGCGCGCGCGAACGAGCAGCACACAATCATGCGGTCACCCGCATCGCCGAAGGTTTCTCAAGCAGAAACCGCCGCAAAGCGGCGGCTTCTGTGACATTAAGGCGGAGGGGGAGAGATTCGAACTCTCGGACGACCTTGCGGCCGTCAACGGTTTTCGAGACCGCCCCGTTCAACCGCTCCGGCACCCCTCCGAGAGCGCTGATGATAGGGACGCTAGAACTGCACGTCCGTCTGGAGGAGCGTGTCGATCTCCTCCGGCGGCAGGGGGCGGGCGAACAGGAAGCCCTGGCCCAGCGGGCAGCCGAGCTCGCGCAGGTCGGCCACCTGTTCGCTCGTCTCGATGCCCTCTGCGACGACCTCCATCTCGAGCGCGCGGCCCATCGCGACGGCGGCGGCTACCAGCGCCGAATCGGGTGAGTTGGCCGCCATCCCGGCGACGAACGAACGGTCGATCTTGAGGATGTCGGCCGGCATCTCGCGGAGGTGGTCGAGCGAGGCGTAGCCGGTGCCGAAGTCGTCGATCGCGATCCGCACGCCGGCCCCGCTGAGCTCACGCAGCGCGCGGAAGCCCGAGTCGCGGTCGGCCATTGCGGTGCTCTCGGTCACCTCGATCGTCAGGCGGGAGGGGTCGAGGGCGGAGCGCCGCACCGCGTTGAGGACGGTCGTGACGACGTCCGGATGAGTCAGCTCGCGCGCGCTCAGGTTGACCGCGAGGCCGAAGGGCGTGTCCACGCCGTTGCGGCGCTCCCAGTCGCGCAGCCGCCGGCACGCCTCGCCGATTGCCCAGGCCCCCACCTGCACGATCAGGCCGCTCTCCTCGGCCACCGGCAGGAACTTGTCGGGGGTGAGCAGGCCGCGGGTCGGATGCTCCCAGCGGATCAGCGCCTCGGCGCCGACCATGTCGCCGCTGTGGAGGCTCACCAGCGGCTGGTAGAAGAGCCGCAGCTCGCCGCTGTCCAGCGCGCGCTGTAGCTCCTGCTCGATCGACAGCGCCTCGACGGCGCGCTCGCGCATGGCCATGTCGAACAGCTCGGTGCGGGCACCGCCGCGCTCCTTGGCGCGGTACATCGCGGCGTCCGCGTCCTCCACGAGCCGCGAGGGCGAGACGTCATCCTCCCCCGGCTCGGCCAGCGCGATGCCGATCGAAACGCTGAGCCGCAGCTCGGCGCCGCCCGCGCGTAGCGGCAGCGCGATCTCGCGCTGGAGGCGGTCCGCCACTCCCACCGCCTCGAGCACGCCACCGACCGACTCGCACAGGATCGTGAACTCGTCGCCGCCGAAGCGCGCGACGGTGTCCTCCGGCCGGAGCGTCCCCTGGATGCGCGCCGCGACCTCGCGCAGGACCTCGTCGCCGGCAGTGTGGCCGAGGCTGTCGTTGATCCGCTTGAAGCGGTCGACGTCGAGGAAGTAGACGGCCGTCGACTGCCGGCGTCCGCGCCGCTCGATCACGTGCACGAGGCGGTCGTTGAAGAGAGCCCGGTTCGGCAGGCCGGTAAGGGAGTCGTAGAGCGCGAGGCGCTCGAGCTCGGCCTCCATCCGCTTGCGGTCCGTCACGTCGAGGAACACGCCGTAGAAGAGCGGCGGCTCGTCACGGTCGTCCCCGCGCACGACGGTCATCTCATCGCGGATCCAGATGACGCCGCCGTCGGCGCGACTGATCCGGTACTCCTGGACGAGGGACTCGCCGGAGCGCTCGCACTCGGCCTCGTTCGTGATCACGCGCTCGGCGTCGTCCGGGTGGAGCAGGCGGTCCCAGAGCCCTCCATCCTCGATCCAGTGCTGCTGCGTGTAGCCGAGCACCCGCTCGATCGAGGGACTGATGTACAGGCACGCGCCGTTGAGCCCCGGCTCGTAGACGTAGGCGACAGACGGCACGCCCTCGGCCAGGGGGCCGTATTTCGACTCGATCCGCTGGAGGATCGCCTTCGGATCCACGGACATCGAGTTCGTTATCGGCAGCTATGCCGCGGAACTATCGCCTCGATGCGAAGAATGCGCGCAGCATTTCAGCGGCCTCGTCCGCGAGCAGCCCGCGCGCGACGGCCGGCCGGTGGTTGAGACGGGGGTCGGCGAGGATGTCGAGGACGCTTCCGGCGGCGCCCGCCTTCGGGTCGTCGGCCGCGTAGACGACCCTCGGCACGCGTCCCAGCACGATCGCCCCGGCGCACATCGCGCACGGCTCGAGCGTCACGTACAGCACCGTGTCGAGCAGGCGCCAGCTCTCGAGCCGGGCCGACGCCTCGCGCAGCGCGAGCACCTCCGCGTGCGCGGTCGGGTCGCGCCGGAGCTCGCGCTCGTTGCGTGCCGCCGCGATCACCTCGCCGTCGTGGACGATCACCGCGCCGATCGGCACGTCGTCGTGCGCGAGCGCTCGCTCGGCCTCCCGCAGCGCGAGCCGCATGAAGTACTCGTCGCGTGGGAAGACGCCTGGATGGACGCTCACGGCGCGACCATCCGCCGCCCGACGTACCGCTCCCCGAGCCGCAGCGCGCCGAGCGCGCCGGTGCGGTCGGCCGCCCGCATCCCGGCCGCGGCCAGCGAGAGCGCCGACGGCCGCCCGCCGCCGAGCGTGGCGCTCGCGATCAGCCCTCGGTACCAGTCAATCGTGTCGGTGAGCGTCCGGTCGAGCGCCCGCGGCCGGTAGCCGAGCTCGCGCCGCGCCTTCGCCGACGAGTAGCGCCAGTTCTGCGCCATGAGCACGAGCCCCTCGGCCGAGATTGGGCTGGGCAGCCCGGCCGCCTCGGCGGCGCGCGCGACCGCTCCGGCCTCGCGCGGCAGCACGAGCAGCGGATGGCTGACCCCCGACAGGCCGGCCACGCGCTCGAACAACTCGACCCAGCGGACGTCGTGGCCGCCGAGGACGTAGCGCTCGCCAGGCCTGCCGCGCTCGGCGGCGCGTAGATGTCCCTTGGCGACGTCGCGCACGTCCACCACGTTCGTCTCGCCGTCCACCACCGCCGGGAGCCGCCCGCGGAGGTAGTTGCCGATCATCCGCGTGGAGGTCTCGCCGGGCGCCGTGCGGTCCACCGGCACGCCAAAGACGTACGACGGGTTCACGATCACGACCTCGACGCCCTCCCGCGCCCCGGCCGCGAGCGCCTCCGCCTCGCCCTCGTGCTTCGCGTCGGGGTACGCGAGGCCGAGGCCGCCGCCGCGGTAGACGTCCGCCTCGGTGCCGGCCTCGCCCGGCGGCGCCGGGCCGATCCCGGCCACGCTTGAGGTCACCACCACCCGCGCGACTCCCTCGGCCGCGGCCGCCTCCACGGCCAGGCGGGGCGCGAGCGCGTTCAGCTGCCAGACGCGCTCGAGCGGGTGAGAGCCGACGTAGCCGGCGCAGTGGTAGACCGTGTTGCACCCCCGAAAGGCGCGCCGCAGCGCCGCCCGGTCGAGGACGTCCGCCCGAACGGGGTCGACGGGGGCGTCACCGAGACGTGTCAGCCTCGCGTCGTCCCGGTAAGTGACTCGCACTGGTCCGGATTGGGACGCAAGTTGAGCGACGTGCGCGCCGATGAAGCCCGTAGCGCCCGTTACGCAAGCCGTCACAACTTATGCGTGGGCAATTTGTTCGTGCGTTCGTACACTCCGCTGTCCACCGTAACCAAATGCCGATACGCCTCCTCCCCCTGATATCCGCGCTCGCGGTCTCCCTGGTCCTTCCCGCGGGCGCGCAGGCGAGCGGGTATGTCCCGGACGAGGTGATCGTCCGCTACGAGCAGGGGACGAGCGGAGGGGTCGCGGCCCAGGTCACGGAGGCCGCCGGCGCCGAGGCGATCCAGGCGCTCCCCGGCGGCTCCGAGCAGCTCCAGATCGACGACGGCGATTCCGTCCGCGAGACGATCGCCGAACTGCGCGCCGACCCCAATGTGGCCTACGCGGTCCCGAACTGGCGGGCGCGCGCGGCGGCGAGCGCCGTGAACGACCCGGCCTTCCGGCTCCAGTGGAATTTCTTCGGCGAGTACGGCATCAACGTGGTCGAGGCCTGGGCGCTCGCGGAGCAGAGCGGCGCGGCCGGCGGGCGCGGCGCCGTGGTGGCGGTGCTCGACAGCGGCGCGGCCTACGAGCGTCGCGGGCGCTACCGGCGCGCGCCGGACCTGCGCCGCTCGACCTTCGTGCGGCCCTACGACTTCATCGGCCGCGACCGCCATCCGAACGACGTGTTCGGCCACGGCACGCATGTGTCGGGGACGATCGCGCAGACGACGAACAACCGCGTGGCCACGGCGGGCATCGCCTACAACGCGAAGATCATGCCGCTGCGCGTGCTCGATTCGAACGGCGAGGGCGACTCGGCCGCGATCGCGCGCGCCATCCGCTACGCCGCCCGCCATCGCGCGGACGTGATCAACCTGTCGCTCGAGTTCCCGGCCGAGGTGCGCGCCGCCGAGATCCCCGACGTGCTTAGCGCGATCCGCTACGCGCACCGCCGTGGCGCGGTCGTCGTCGCGGCCGCCGGCAACCAGGCCGACATCGCGGTGGCGTATCCCGCGCGGGCCCAATCGGTCATCGCGGTGGGCGCGACGACGGTCACCGGCTGCCAGGCGGACTACTCGAACGCCGGCGAGGACCTGGACCTCATGGCTCCCGGCGGCGGCATCGACGCCCCGAACGCGGACAGCGCGTGGGACAGCGCGCACTGCTCCCCCGACGCGAACGGGCGGCCGATCATCCAGCAGACGTTCACGCGCGGTGTGCAGCGGTTCGGCCTGCCGCGCACCTACGAGGGCACCTCGATGGCGAGCCCGCACGTCTCCGCCATCGCGGCGCTCCTGATCGCGTCCGAGCGGCTCGGGCCCAACCCCTCGCCGCGGGCCGTCGAGGTGCATCTCGAGGCCACCGCGCGGCGCACGGACCGCCCGGACCGCTACGGGGCGGGCCTCGTGGACGCGGCCGCCGCGCTGCGCCCAGCGACGCCCTGAGCTGTCCCCGCGGCTAGGTCGTCCGGATGATCATCACGCTGCAGGGAGCGTGATGCGAGACCTTGTTCGGGACGCTGCCGAGCAGGAACCGCTTCGCGCCGGTCATGCCCTTGTTGCCGACTACGATCAGGTCCGCCCGCTCCTCCTCGGCCACGTCGAGGATCGCGTCGGCGGGATCGCCCTCGCGCGCATGGATCTCGACGTCGACTCCCGAGTCGCGCAGCGAGGTCGCCGCCTGCTCGAGGGTCTCCGCCACGTCCTCGCGCGGATTGACCATCCACTGGAGGTCGCCGGGGACCTGCTGGCGCTCCTCCCGAAGGCGTCCCTCGGGCACGGGCTCGTACGCGCTCACGAGGTGAACCTTCGCTCCGACCTTCTGCGCTAGCTCGGCCGCCTGGCGCACGGCCTCGCCCGCGGTCTCGGAGCCATCCGTTCCAATGACCATTGAGGAGAACACGCGCGCATCATAAGCCGATGGCCCTTTCGCGGTCCACGCGTTAGGGTGGGACAGATGACAATGACCCGCTGTCTCGCCGTTGACGATCATCCGACGGTGCGGCAAGGACTCGGCCTCATGTTCGGACTGGCCCCCGATCTTGAGCTGGTGGGGTCGGTCGAGAACGGTGAGGAAGTGATCGAAGCCGTGAAGCGCCACCGCCCCGAGGTGGTGATCATGGACGTCCGCCTTCCGGGCATCGACGGGATCTCCGCCGTCAAGCGAATCGCCGAGGCCGCGCCCGAGGTGAAGACGGTCATGTTCTCGGCCTACGGGGACAAGCGCCTGCTCTCCGACGCGATTGCGGCGGGCGCGCGCGGCTACGTGATGAAGGGCTCGCCGCCCGAGGACCTCCTTCGCGCGATCAGGACCGTGACGGCCGGCAAGCCGTTCGTCGATCCATCGCTGTCGCCGGCGCTCCTGATGTCGCAGGTCGGGCCGGACGCGCCGCTATCCGAGCGCGAGCGCGAGATCCTCCAGCTGCTCGCCGAAGGACTCCACACGGAGGAGGTCGCGCGGCGGATCGGGCTCAGCACCGAGACCGTGAAGTCGGACACGAAGCGCGCGATCCTCAAGCTCGAGGCCGACACGCGCGTCCACGCGGTGGCGATCGCGCTTCGTCAGGCGATCATCGAGTAGCGCCGTCCCCGTCGTGCAGCTGCCGCGCTTCTGGATCGTGATGCAGGTCCTGATCGTGATCTTCGTGCTGATCGGCGCGGCGATCGCGATCGCGAAGTTGAGCTAGCGCGTCACGACGCCGGCCTGAGCGGCGGCGCCTCGGTCTCGTCCGGGGCCAGCTGCTCCTCCAGGGGCCCGGGCAGCGCGAGCTCCGATCTTCGGCCCTCCTCGTGGGCCTCCTCGATCGGCTTCACCCAGAACTCCTCCACGGCGATGATGATCAGCGACAGGATCGGCACGGCTACGAACAGGCCGACGAACCCGAACAGCTGGCCGACCACGACAACGCCGATAGCGATCACGGCCGGGTGCAGCCGGACGCGCTGGGCCATGATCACCGGGATCGTCACATTGCTCTCGAGCTGCTGCACGAGGATGTACGCGCCGAGCACGAGCAGCGCCTTGCCGGGCGAGTCGGTGAGGGCGAACAGCGTTGGCGGGACGGCGCCGGCGATCGCGCCGAAGTACGGGACCACCACGAGCAGCGCGGACAGGACGGCGAAGAAGATCGCGAAGTCGAGGCCGACGATCGTGAGCGCGACGTAGAGCATCACGCCGGTGACGAGCATGTCGATCGCCACGCC
>DASQTS010000317.1:0-4309 GCA_035641775.1 Thermoleophilaceae bacterium | reverse complement strand
AGGAAGCGGTCGGCGATGTAGCGCTGCGACATCGTGGCCGCCGCGATGATCGCGGAGTCCTGGATGCGGACGTGGTGGTGGACCTCGTAGCGCTCCTTCAGCCCGCGCAGGATCGCGATCGCGTCCTCGACGCTCGGCTCCTCCACGAACACCGGCTGGAAGCGGCGCTCGAGCGCGGCGTCCTTCTCGATGTGCTTGCGGTACTCGTCGAGCGTGGTGGCGCCGACCGCGCGCAGCTCCCCGCGCGCGAGCATCGGCTTCAGCAGATTGGCGGCGTCGACCGCGCCCTCCGCGGCGCCGGCGCCCACGATCGTGTGCAGCTCGTCGAGGAACAGGATGATCCGGCCCTCGGCCTCTGCTACCTCCTTGAGCACGGCCTTCAGCCGGTCCTCGAACTCGCCGCGGTACTTCGCGCCGGCGATCAGCGCGCCGATGTCGAGCGCGATAACGCGGCGGTCCTTCAGCGACTCCGGCACGTCGCCGGCCACGATGCGCTGAGCGAGGCCCTCCACGATCGCGGTCTTGCCGACGCCCGGCTCGCCGATCAGCACCGGGTTGTTCTTCGTGCGGCGCGAGAGCACCTGGACGACGCGGCGGACCTCGTCGTCGCGCCCGATGACCGGGTCGAGCTTGTCGTTCTGGGCGGCGTCCGTGAGGTCGCGCCCGAAGCGCTCGAGCGCCTGGTAGCGGTCCTCGGGATTCTGATCGGTCACGCGGTGGGGGCCGCGCACCTGCTCGACCGCCGCGACGAGCTGGTCGCGCGAGGCGCCGGCGTCGATGGCGGGCTCGGCGGCGAGCGCGAGCAGCAGGTGCTCGGTGGAGACGTACTCGTCGCCCATCGCGCGCGCCTCGTCGTCGGCGGCCTGGAGCAGGCCGATGAGGGCCTGGCCGAGCGCGGGCGCGCTTGCGTCGCCGCTCACGGTCGGCGAGGCGTCGAGCGCCTCGTTCGCGAGGCGGCGCACCCGCTCGGGGTCGCCCCCGGCGCGGCGCAGCACCGGGACGACGATGCCGCCGTCCTGCTCCAGCAGCGCGAGGAGGAGGTGATGGGGCACGGCCTCCGGGTTGCGGCGCGCGCCGGCCAGCCGCTGAGCGGCGGCGAGCGCCTCCTGGGACTTGATTGTGAATCGATCAGCCTGCATCAGAAAATCTAAGTGTCAGCATAGCAAGGTGAGGGAGGGCGTCTATTGGAATCCGGGAGAGATCAGGGGCGTCCCCCAATGCGCAGCGGAACCGGGCGGGCGATTCTTCGCCGCATGCTTACGAGAAGACTCCTTCCGACCATCGTGGTCTGTTTGGGGCTATTGGCCGTAGCGGCCGTGGCCGGCGCCGGTCAGAGCCGCACCGCCAGGCAACTCGACACCGTCAAGCGCGCCACCGCGCGCTTCAAGGACGTCTCCAAGGCTGAAGCCGCGGGCTACGTCGCGACGAGCGAGTGTGTGACCGGTCGCGGCGGCGCCATGGGCGTCCACTACCTCAACGCCGCGCTGGTCGGGGATCCGAAGCTCGATCTCCGCCAGCCCGAGCTGCTGCTCTACGAGCCGCAGGAGGGCGGCGGCATGAAGCTGGTCGGCGTCGAGTGGATGGTGCTCGAGAAGGGCCAGACGCCCGCGCCGCGCATCATGGGCCGGCGCTTCGACGGACCGATGGATCACAACGGCGCCGCCCCGATGCACTACGACCTGCACGTCTGGACCCGCGACGCAACCCGCGCGGCGCCTTCTCGCAGTACAACCCGCGCGTGAGCTGCGACGCGGACGAGGGCTAGGTCGGTGTCCGCTCGTCCCGAGGCGTGGAGTTTGCTGTCGATCAGCGTGACCTCACGAACCGCGCGCCGGCTGCAAGCAACTCCGCCGGGCGGCGCGCGCCGCTCTCCTCGAGCACAGCCGCGGCGATCTCGAGGTCGCGGGCAAGCCGGTCGAGCGGGAATCCGCGCGCTTCGAGCACGCCGGCCAGCCAGTCGACCTGATGCTCGAAGCCGCCGAGGCCGTTCGCCTCGGTGACCGCCCAGTTCAGGATGTGCTGGTTGTCGTGGACGCACCACGCGACCCCGGCGTCGCCGTAGCGCTCCTGCTCGTCGGGGAACTCGGCTCGGTAGCGCGAGCAGATCTCCTCGGCGAGCACGCGCAGGTCGAGTAGCTCGCCGCCGTCGAGCTGCGCGCTCGCGGGCGGTGGTGCGCCGCTGGGTGGCTGGGTCACTCCGCCACCACCTCATATGTATGCATGTGCTCGAGCTGCTCGAGCCGGATCGCGCTGTCCAGCCCGGGATCGATCCGCTCGTGCGAGATGCGGTGGCGCTCGCTCTTCATGTAGGCCTTGAACGCCTCGCGGTCGCGCCAGCGGCTCACCATTACTAGCTCGCCCGCGTCCCTGTCCGACTGCCAGACCTGAAGATCCACGAATCCGTCCGCCTCCTCGACGAGGTGGGCGCGGCCGCGGAACGCCGTCACGAGCTCGGGCGCCCGCTCTTCGGGGACGCGCAGGCGTGAGAGCGAGACGTACATCAGGCGGCGGCGAAGCGGCGCGAGAGGGTCTCCGCCGCCGTGACCGGGTCCCCGTGCAGGCACTGGATGTCGAGCTCGGCGGCGAGCTCCGGGGTGGCGCCCGCGCCGCCGAGCACGAGCGCGCGTCGTCGTGAGAGGCCGACCAGGTCCTTCGCGATCGGAGCGAAGCGGTCCGGCGAGACGGCCGCGAGCACGACTACATCCGCGTCGATCGTGTCGGCTGCCATGTGAACCGTGCTCGGCGGCGTGTCCGCTCCCAGGTACACGTTGCGCCAGCCCCGGTTCCGCAGGATCAACCCGAAGCACACCAGCGGCAGCGTGTGCTGCTCGCCCGACGGGCACGCGAGGACGGCCCTGCGGCCAGGACCTCGGTTCCAGCCTCTCGCCAGCGCGAGCAGCCGGGCTTCGATCAGCCGGCTCGCGAAGTGCTCCTGCGCGACGCTTATCTCGCGGCGCGCCCAGCGGGCCCCGAGGTCGCGGAGGTACGGAAGGAGCGCGTCCCGAATCGCCCGATCGAGCCCGTGGAGTCCGAGCAGGCGGTCGATGAGCTCGTGTGCGGTCTCCTCGTCGAATGACTCGAGTGCCTCTCCGAGGCGGTGCGCGAGCTCGGAGGGCGTCTCGGTCGACCCGTCCGGCAGCTCGCTGTCCTCATCCATCCGCGCGACCTCACGCGCCGCCTCGGCGGCCGACAGCCCGCTCCACAGCTTCTGCTGCATGAGCCGCACGCGCCACTCGTCGTGCTCGCTGTACAGGCGGTAGCCGCCCTCAGTGCGACTGGGCTTGAGCACGCCGTAGCGCTTCTCCCACGCCCGCAGCACGTCCGCGCTGATGCCCACGCGATAGCTGAGCTCGCCGATGCGGAGCTTCGCCGCCTGATCCATCCCTGCGCGACTACCCCTGGACAAACCCTTGACACCTCCCGCTGACCCGGACGGGCTCGGGCACCCGGGACTACCGCAACCCAACAGGGAGGTAGCAGATGCTCGCAGCAGTGGAAATCTCCGACAGTCTTCAGCAGGGCCTCGACAGCATGTTCGGGTTCATCCCGAACCTGATCGGGTTCCTCCTGATCCTGATCGTCGGCTACTTCGTCGCGCGGATCGTCAAGACCGTCGTGTCGAAGCTGCTCGACAAGGTCGGGCTCGACGATCACCTTCATTCAGGCCAGACCGGCCAGTACGTGGAGAAGGTCAGCCCGGGCGCGAGCCCGTCGAGGTTGATCGGCTCGGTCGTCTTCTGGTTCATCTTCCTGTTCGTCCTGTCGGCGGCCATCGGGGCGCTTCAGATCCCGGCCGTGACGGCGTTCATGAACCAGGTGCTGGCCTACCTGCCGAACGTCATCGTCGCGGTGCTGATCTTCGTGATCGCGGGCGTCGTCGCCGCCGCTGTGGCCGGACTGGTCGCAAAGACGATGGGCGACACGCCCACCGGCAAGGTCGTCGCTTCGGTCGTGCCGGCACTGGTGATGGGGATCGCGATTTTCATGATCCTCAACCAGCTCAAGATCGCGCCGGAGATCGTCCAGATCACCTACACGGCGCTGATCGGCGCACTGGCTCTCGGGCTGGCACTCGCGTTCGGTCTCGGCGGCCGCGAGGTGGCCGCGGAGATGCTGCGCGGCGCGTACGAGAAGGGCCAGGAGCAGAAGGGCCAGGTCAAGCAGGACGTGCAGAAGGGCAAGGAGCGCGCGCAGGACCAGGCCGGCTCCGCGCTCCCGGACGGCAACACGGGCGCTCGGCCGGTCACCGGCTAGAGCTCCACACATCACCGATTCGAAAAGGAAGACCTATGACCACTGACACAGCACA
>DASQTS010000316.1:0-2196 GCA_035641775.1 Thermoleophilaceae bacterium | reverse complement strand
GAACGCGTTCACCGGGCTGTCGGCGGCGGCGGCCGGGCTCGCGCTCGACAACGTGGCGCTGATCGTGGCCGGCATGCTCGTCGGCGCCTCGGGCTCGATCCTCACGATGCTGATGGCCGAGGCGATGAACCGCTCGATCGCGAACATCGTCGCCGGCGGCTTCGGCGGCACGAGCACGATCGCCGCGGACACGGAGGGCAAGTCGGTCCGCTCGACCGACCCCTCCGACGTCGCGATCCAGCTCTCGTACGCGAGCCGCGTCGTCGTGGTGCCGGGTTACGGCCTCGCGGTCGCGCAGGCGCAGCACACGGTCCGCGACCTCGCGAACGCGCTCGAGGGCAAGGGCGTGGATGTCGCGTACGCGATCCACCCCGTCGCCGGCCGGATGCCGGGGCACATGAACGTGCTGCTCGCCGAGGCCGACGTGCCGTACGAGCAGCTCAAGGAGATGGACGACATCAACCCCGAGCTGCCGCAGACCGACGTGGCGCTCGTGATCGGCGCGAACGACACCGTGAACCCAGAGGCGGGCATGCCGATCATCGACGTGGCCTCGAGCGGCTCGGTGATCGTTCTCAAGCGGTCCATGAACACCGGTTTCGCGGGGATCGACAACCCGCTCTTCTACGCGGACAACACGTCGCTCCTGTTCGGCGACGCCAAGGAGTCGGTGCAGAAGGTCCTCAAAGAGGTCGAGGACCTCTAGGGCCCGCTAGGGCAGGAGGCTCTCCTGCCCCGTGACCTTGACGGTGCGGCGGCGGGGCATCCCGGCGGCCTCCGCGAGCGCGGCCTCCACATCGGCCAGTATCGCCCGGGCGGAGCGCGAGGCCACCACCGGCTCGACCATGCCGTCCACGTGCACGTACGTGCGGCGGCCGTCGCGGCGCTCGGCCTTCTCGAGCGGCACGAGCGCGTAGACGCGGTCGGCACGGACGAACTTGCCGTACCCGAGCGGGATCATCCGAGGGTCGCGCTTCGCCATCGCTTCTGGTGACGATAGTGGCTTGGTCGGCCGCCTCAACGGGTAGCCCAGCCACCATGAGCGACGACGAGAAGACCGAGCAGGCCGGCGAAGAGAAGACCGAGCACGAGCAGGAGATGGAGGACGCCAAGAAGGAGGTCCAGGAGCTCGAGGACGACCCGCCCGAGAAGCTCGAGGACTGGCCTGACGGCAAGGCGAAGTATGAGACGTTCGGGGGCAAGGAGGGCGAGCACTCCTATGCCGAGGGCCCCGAGCAGAACCTCGGTCCGGACTCGGTCCGCCACCACGAGGATGGGTCTGTCGAGGTCGGCGGCGAGAAGGTCGACGACCCCGAGGAGTTCAAGGGCGAGCCGATCCCCGGCGGGCCCACGGACCCGGACTCGAAGGACAACCCCGACGCTCAGCGCCTCGACGACGACGAGGATGACGACACGTCGGAGGACACGAGCTCCGACGACGCCGACGAGGGCGCGCCCGGCTCAGCCGAAACCGGCGGGCAGACCGCCTAGGTCGGGACGCGCTCGGCCTCGCCGCCGCGCGGCGTCTCCGGCTGCACGCTCAGCGCCGCCTGCCCGCCCGGCCCCACCGGGCCGGACGCGGCCGCCACGCCGCGCTCCTCGACGTCGGCCATGAAGAGAGCGTCCGCCTCGGCGGCGCGCTTCTGTGCCTGGCGGTCCACGAGCGGCTGCAGCAGCGTGCGCAGGACGATCATCGCCCGCGCGTACGACGGCACCACGACCCAGCGCCTCCGCCTCTCGATCCCGTCGGCGAGTGCCCGGCCGGCCTTCGAGAGTGGATAGGTCTTCGACAGCGGCCCGGTCGCGGCCTCGCGGAGCGCGCCTATGGCGGGATGCGAGTCAGCACCGCGCACCATGTCGGTGTCGATGAAGCCGAAGTAGCCCACGCCCACGTCCACGCCCAGGTGCTTGACCTCCGAGCGAAGCGCATCGGCGAAGGCCTCCGCCCCCGCCTTGCTGGCGCAGTACGCAGCCAGTCCCGGGGCGTGCAGCGCGGCCGCCATGGAGGCGATCACGAGCACGTAGCCCCGGCGCTCGATCACGTGCGGGAGGCAGGCGCGCACGGTGCGCCAGACGCCCAGGAGGTTGATCTCGATCGTGCGCTCGAACGCCATCGGATCGGTCGAGCGCGTCATGCCCATCGGCGCGATCCCGGCGTTGGCCATCACGGCGTCGATGCCGCCGAAGCGCTCGACC
>DASQTS010000315.1:0-5435 GCA_035641775.1 Thermoleophilaceae bacterium | reverse complement strand
CCGGGGCCGGACGAGTTCCGCTGTCCCGCGGCCGCGCGCGTGAACATCGCCCCGCCCTCGCGGTCGAGGTTGCCGGTGAGGACGTTCAGCACGTCCACGAGCCAGCTCGCGTGCGTGCCGAACTCCTGAGTGCAGGTGCCGATGCGGGCGTAGACTGCAGCCCGCTCGGCCGCGGCCAGCTCGCGCGCCATGCGGCGAACGTCGTCGGCTTGGATTCCGCACGCCGGCGCCACCGCCTCCGGCGTGAACTCGCGCACCAGGGTGCGCACCTCGTCGAGCCCGTTCACGTGCTCTGCCAGCGGGCCGGGCGACTCGAGTCCTTCCTCGACGATCGTGCAGGCGATCGCGGCCAGCAGCAGCGCGTCCGTGCCGGGCCGGATGAAGTGGTGCTCGTCGGCCTCCTCGGCCGTACGTGTGCGACGCGGGTCAACCACCACGACCTTGCCGCCGCGCTCGCGGATCGCGCGCAGGCGCCCGCGCATGTTGGGAGCCGTGAGGAGACTGCCGTTCGAGACGAGCGGGTTCGCGCCGAGCATCAGCACGTGCTCGCAGCGGTCCACGTCCGGAATCGGCACCGACAGCATCGTGCCGAACATGTGGCCGGCCGAGACCTGCTTCGGCATCTGGTCGACGGTCGACGCCGAGTACATGTTCTGGCTGCCGAGCACGCGCAGCCAGGCCGGCCCATGCGTGAGGAAGGAGAGGTTGTGCGCGTTCGGGTTGCCGTTGTAGACGGCGACCGCGTTCCTGCCGTGCTCCGCCAGGATGGGCGAGAGCCGGCGGTCGATCTCCGCGAATGCCTCGTCCCAGCTCACCTCGACCAGCTCGCCGTCCCGGCGCACGAGCGGCGTTGTCAGGCGATCCGGATCCTCGTGCAGCTGCTTGATGCCGTATGCCTTTGGGCAGATGAAGCCGCGGCTGAAGACATCGTCCGCGTCGCCACGTACCGAGACCACCTCCCGTCCCTCCGTCTCGATCTCGAGCCCGCAGGTGGCTTCGCAGAATGGACAGGTCCGGTAGTGCGTGGCCATGTGCGGACCCTATTCCTTCAACTCGATCCACAGCGCGCGCGACGCGCACATGAGAATGCCGTCCACGTCGTAGAGCGCGGCGGCGGACCAGTGCTTGCGGCCCTCCTCGCCGAGCGCCCACGACAGGATCGTGTGCGGCTCGCCGGCCCGCACGGCGCAGCCGAGCCGCGCGGTCAGGCTCGCGAGCACCATGGGCGGGCCCTCGCCGAAGTGCGCCACGGGCGCGCTCGTGGGGCAGTCGAGCGCCGCCCAGACGAGCTCGGGCGCGTCCTCGCCAGGGGTCCAGCAGGCGCCGAACAGCCCGTCGCGGCCAGGAAGAGGACCGGGCGTGATGCCAAAGCCGTCGGGGCGCTCCGGCCCGCACACTACGCAGGTCGGGAACGGGTGCCCGTTCGCCCAGCGCCCGCGGCCCTGCTCCACCGCGGTCGCCACCTCCTCCTCCGGCACGGGATCAGGCACGTCGAGGAGTAGCTCGGCGGGCCTGCCCTCGGCGATCAGCGTGTCAGCGTCGCGCACCTCGACGCGCCCGCGCTCACGCGCAACCACGAGCGGCGTGTCGAGGGGCGGCGGCGAGCGCAGCGAGACCTCCACGACCTCGCTCCGCACGAGCTGCGCCACGCGCCCGCACGTGTAGCCGCCGTTGCCGGACTCGGGGGGCCCGTTGAAGTGGGCCGGGATCGTGAGCGTCTCAGCCACGCACGGGCAGCTCGTCGAGCGCCGCGCGCAAATCCCCGACCGACTGGAAGTCGAGGCCGAGGAGATGGTCGTGTCGGTGCCGAACCACGCCTTCCTCGTCCACGACGATCACGGCGCGCTTCGTCCCCACCATGGAGGCATGCGCGCCATAGAGCTTCGCCACCTCGCCGCCCTCGTCGGCGAGCAGAGGAACGTTCAGTTGGTGCTTCGCGCTGAACCCCTGATGCGATTCGAGGCTCTGCGACGAGATCCCCACGACGGTCGCGTCGAGCGCGCCGAACGCCTCGGCGTTGTCGCGATACGAGCAAAACTGCCTCGTGCAGACGGCGGTGTTGTCGCCCGGATAGAAGAGGAGCACCACCCGCTCGCCGAGGTGGTCCGAGAGCTTGAAGCGGCCGCCCGTCCCGTCGAGCTCGAAGTCCGGCGCGGGGTCGCCGACGTTGGGGTACCTGGCCATGCGGGCAGCATGTCAGGCGCGGCGGTACAGCGCATAGAGCGCCGCCGCCAGCAACGCCGCGGCGCCCACGAACGCCACCTCCACCTGGAGCACGGGGTCGTCGAAGTCGGCGAGCAGGAGGAAGAGCACGAACGCCGCCGCGGCGGCCACCCAGCAGGTCGCCGACCGGCCGGCCCACCCGTGGGCCAGCAGAGCCTGGTTCAGCGTGGCCGCGGCCAGGTAAAGGCCCATGCCGGCGGCGATCAGCACGAGGCCACCGCGCTCGTAGTCGAACTCGCCGCCGAACAGGAGGTCCATGATCTGCGGACCGCCCGCCAGCATCACGAGCGCCACGAATGCCGCGAACGCGGCGATCGCCCCGAGCGTCAGGCTCACGCTGCGGGCGAACGGGTCGTCCTCTCCTCCCGCTCTCAGCCGGGTCAGGTGCGGCAGGATCGAAGTCTGGACGGACTGGAACAGCTGAAGGGGGGCGCGCGCGATGAGGAGCACGTTGAACGTGAAGCCCGCGAGCGCGGCGCCGCCGTCGTCCTCGGTGGCCTTCACGAGCAGCGGCCCCGCGTTCAGAAACGTCTGCTCGGCCACCATCACCAGCAGAACCGCGAGAGCGAAGCCGGTCCCCCGGGCCAGCGTGAACTCCGTGTCGCCGGAGGACTCGGCGGGTGCGCGGATGCGGCGCCCGAGGGCCCACGGCACCACCGCCAGCGACACGATCGGGGCCGCAGCCATCCCGAGCGCGACCGCCGACTGGCCCTCGGCGATCCCGATCGCCACCGCCAGCGCGAACAGGCAGCGTGAGCTCGCCTCCATGAGGACGAGCCCGCCGTAGAGCGAGAACAGGTGGTGGCCGGCCAGGTATCCGCGCGCGAAGTAGCTGGCCGCGTAGGCGAGCACCGCCACGACCAAGATCCAGTAGAGCGTCGAGGAGCCGCCGAACAGATCGTCCTCGATCGGGCCGCGCAGGGCGAGCGCGACGACCGCGAACGCCACGCCGAGCGCGAGCTGAATTGTGGCCGCCACGCGCAGGTGATGCGTGCCGCCGACGCCGCGCGCGTCGTGGTCGGCGATCGTGCGCGAGAGGAGCTGCTCCACGGGGCGGTACAGCACCGAGACCGTGATGAAGACCGCCGACCAGAGGAGCGTGATGCGGCCGTACTCGTCCTCCCCGAGCGAATGGCTCGCGAGCGAGAAGTAGGCGAACGTGATCAGGCCGGTGGCGCCGATCCCCAGCGAGAGGATCGCGGCGCCGCGCCCGTACGACCTAGACGCGGACAAGCAGCATGGTCCAGGGGAAGGGCGAGCGGGCCTCCTCCACCACGCCGTAGCGAGAGAGGAGCGAGACGAACCCGCGCTTGGACCAGTGATTCACGTGGCCGGGTGTGTTGCCGAGGTCTCGCCAGTACGCGCCGCGCGCCATGTTGAGGCCGCGCCAGAGCGGCTCGCGCGGCACGGAGACGAGCAGGTGGCTGCGCGCCACCCGGGCCATCTCGGCGAGCGTGGCTTCCGGCTCGGGGACGTGCTCGAGCACCTCGATCGCGCTTGCGAGGTCGAACTCGTCGTCCCCGAACGACAGCCGTGTGGCCTCCTCGGCGTGGAACTCGAGGTTCGGGCGCTCGCGCTTCTCCCACTCGGCGCGGAGCTTCGGGTCGTCGAGGTCGATGCCGACGATGCGGCCGTCGCCGAGGCGCTCGGCCCACTTGACCGTGAGCACGCCCTCGCCGCAGCCCACGTCGAGCATGTTGGCCGGCGCCGCCTTCGACCACAGCTCGTCGAGCGTGGCGTGGAAGCCCGACATGAGGCGCCTCACGACGGGGTTCGAGGAGCCGTACTTGTCGAAGGTGTTCCCGGTGGGGACCTCGGTGGCGGCCGCGCCGCTCACAGCTTGAGAGCCTCGCGGTCCTCGGTCTTGCCGGTGGCGCGGCCCGCCTGCGCGCCGGTGGTGGGCGGCTGGCCGCCGGCCCCCCCGGCGCCCGGCTCGTAGTGTGACGGCTCCACTCCCAGGTGCAGCTCCATCCGCCGCACCCGCTCGAGCGCGCGCTGCTGGATCACCCGCGTGCCGGCGAGGATGTCGCCGATCACGCCGAGCGCGGCCAGCTGCACAGCCACGACGAACAGAGTCGAGCCGAGGATCAGCGACTGGATGTGCCCGCCCGGGTCGTCCGAGAAGAAGTAGAAGTAGAGGAAGCGGGTCCAGATCACGGCCCCGATCAGCGCCGCGACCGCCGCCGCCGCCAGGAATACACGCAGCGGCTCGTAGAGCGTGTAGACCCGGAAGATCGCGACGGCGTTCCGGCGCACGTACGCCCACATCGACGGGAACAGGCGCGACTCGCGCGTCTTCTCGTTCGTCCGGATCGGGACGTGGTCGACGGCCACGAGCATCTTGCCCGCCTGGATCAGCGACTCGAGCGTGTAGGTGAACTTCGAGACCACCTGCATCTGGAGGGCCGCCTCGCGGTTGTAGGCGCGGAAGCCCGAGGTGGTGTCCGGCACGTCCGTGCCGGACGCGCGCCGCACGACCGCGCTGCCGAGACGCTGAAGCCGCTTCTTCAGCGGCGAGAAGTGGTCGATCTGGTCCGTCTCGCGGTCGCCGATCACCATGTCGGCCTGCCCGTCGAGGATCGGCGCGACGAGCTTCGGGATGTCGCCGCCGTAGTACTGGTTGTCGGCGTCCGTGTTGACGACGATGTCCGCGCCGAGCTTCAGGGAGGCGTCGAGCCCCGCCTGGAAGGCGGCGGCGAGCCCACGGTTGTTCGTGAGCCGCACGATGTGGTGGACTCCGTGCTCACGCGCGACCTCGACCGTGCGGTCGGTCGAGCCGTCGTCGATCACGAGCCACTCGACCTCCCCAATCCCCTCGATCGCGCGCGGGAGGTCGCCGAGCGTCTCCGGAAGAGTCGCCTCCTCGTCAAAGCAGGGAATCTGGATGATGAGCTTCATGTGGTGAACCCCGGGGTAGGGTAGTTGCAGCAGGCCTTCACACCTGATTCACATGTATTTCCTCTGCTAGCCTGCGCGACCTTCTATGACGACCGTCCTCGCATATCTCGATCCCGGCAGCGGCAGCATGATTCTGCAGATCATCGCGGGTGGGCTCGCCGCCGTCGCAGTCACGGCCAAGCTCTACTGGAACCGGATCCTCCGCTTCCTCCGCATCCGCAAGGACGAGCCGGAGACGCAGGACACCGCCGCACGCGGCAGCGACGCGGCCTAGCTACTTTTCCGCGGGTGCCGACGCCATCCGCCGCCTCCAC
>DASQTS010000314.1:0-3042 GCA_035641775.1 Thermoleophilaceae bacterium | reverse complement strand
CGGGCGGGCAGCAGGCCGAGATCGAGGGCAGGCCCCTGTCGATCTCGGTTAGGCTCGCCAGCGCGTGAAGCAGCTTCCGCCGCTCTTCGAACGCCGGCCGTTCTGGCTCCAGGTGCTGGGAGGAATCGTCGTGCCGGTGGTCTTCGGAATCCTGACCGGCCTCGCGCTCGGCTGGAGCGAGATCCTCTACTACGCCATGGCCGGGCCGCTCGCGATCGCCGGCGGTTTCCTCGGCGGCATCGAACACGATGGCGCCGACGCGGGCTTCATCCGGGGCGCGATCGGCGGGCTGATCTTCGGCAGCTTCATCCTGATCGGCCACGAAATCGCCAACAACGAGCCGAAGGCGCACCTACCTGAGCCACAGAGCGGTCTCGTCTTCGCCACCACGCTGTTCGGTGGGATCCTGGGCGGCCTCGGCGGCCACTGGCGCAGCCGGCAAGGCCGCCGGCAGGCTCTAAGCGGCTAGGGCCGGCTCCAGCTCCTGAACGAGCCGATTCTTCGGCATCGCGCCGACGATCTGATGCACGGCCTGGCCGTTGCGGAAGAGCAGCAGCATCGGGATCGACATCACGTTGTACTGAGCCGCCGTCTGCGGGTTCTCATCCACGTTGAGCTTCACGACCCTGAGGTCCTCACGCTCGCTCTGGAGCTCCTCCAGATGCGGAGCGATAATCCGGCAGGGCCCGCACCAGGGCGCCCAGAAGTCGACGAGAACGGGCTTGTCACCCTCGAGCACTTCCGCCTGGAAGTTGTCGTCGGTGACTTCGGGGAGATTGCCTGCCACGTTCGCTCCTTGTAGCTGGAAAATGTCGCTTCAGAAAATATAGCGACGGTTCGGGCAGCCGAGCCGCCGCGCTCAGCGCCGGAGCCTCAGCGCCGGCACCTTCCAGACCGCCTCCAGCGCGATCTTGGCCGTCATCTTCGAGTGCCCCTCGCGGCGCTCACGAAACCGGATCGGCACCTCGGTGACCGTGAAGCCGGTCTGGACCGCGCGGTAGGTGAGCTCGATCTGGAACCCGTAGCCGTCTGCGTGCACGCCGTCCAGGTCGATCGCCTCGAGGACGCGCCGGTTGAAGCACTTGAAGCCGCCGGTCAGGTCGCGGACCGATACGCCGAGCAGCACCTGCGCGTACCAGGAGCCGCCGCGCGATAGCGCCCTCCGCGTCCAGCCCCAGTTCTCCACGCCCCCGCCCGGCACGTAGCGGGAGCCGAGCACGAGGTCGGCCGCATCCGCGGCCGCGATCAGGCGCGGCAGGTCCGCCGGGTCGTGCGAGAAGTCCGAGTCCATCTCGAGGACGAGCTCCGCGCGCGCCTCGAGCGCCACCCCGAAGCCCGCGAGGTACGCGCGCCCGAGGCCCTGCTTGGCGGTCCGGTGGAGAACGCGGACCGGCTCGAGCTCCTCGGCGAGCCGGTCGGCGATTCGGCCCGTCCCGTCGGGCGAGGCGTCGTCCACGATCAGGATCGTGTGGTCGCGACCGGTGCTCTCAAGCCGCGGCAGGGCTGCGCGCACGAGCGCCTCGATGTTCTCGGCCTCGTTGTAGGTCGGCAGGATGAGCCAGGCTCCGGGCAAAGCGGCGCGTACGCTAGTCAGAGATGCGCAACGGCGAGATAGCGGAGGCCTTCGAGGAGCTCGCGAGCCTGTACGAGCTGGACGGCGCGGTGGTCTACCGCGTCGTTGCCTACCGCAACGCCGCGAAGGCGATCCGCGAGGCGGGCGTGTCCGTGGCGGAGCTGGCGACGCAGGGCCGCGCGGCCGAGCTCGCGGGCGTCGGGAAGACGATCGCGGAGAAGATCGACGCGCTGCTCGACACCGGCTCGATCCCCTCCGCCGACAAGCTGAAGACGCGCATCCCGTCCGGCCTGGTCGAGGTCACCCGGATCCCCGGCCTCGGCCCGAAGCGGGCGAAACTCCTCCATGACGAGCTCGGGGTCTCGTCGATCGAAGAGCTGCGCGAGGCGGCCGAGGACGGCCGCCTCAAGGACGTGAAGGGGTTCGGGAAGAAGGCGGAGGAGAACGTCATCGCCGCGTTCGCGGCCGGGGCCGACGGCAGGCCCAAGGCGCGCATGCTGCTGTCGAAGGCGCTGCCGGTGGCCGAGGAGCTCGTGGAGGCCCTTCGCGACCACCCGGCAGCCATACGCGTCGAGCTGGGCGGCAGCGCGCGGCGGCTCGCGGACACGGTGAAGGACATCGACATCGTGGCGTCGTCGAGCGATCCCGCCGCGCTGTCCGCGGCGTTCTCGGAGTTGGGCGCCGTGGACTCGGTCTCGACGTCGGGCGAGGCCGGCGCCAAGGCCGTGACGCACTCGGGCCTCCCCGTGGACCTCCGCATCGTGCCCGAGGAGGCCTTCGGCAACCTGCTCCAGCACTTCACCGGCTCCGGGAAGCACAACGAGGCGCTCCGGACGGAAGCGGTGCGCCGCGGCCTCCACGTGAGCGAGTACGGCGTCTCCGACGACGACACGGGGAGCTCCGATGCGTTCGCGACCGAGGAGGAGGTCTACGAGCGGCTCGGGATGCAGTACATCCCGCCCGAGCTACGCGAGAACCGCGGCGAGCTCGAGGCCGCGCGCGACGGCCGCCTGTCGAAGCTGATCGAGCAGGCCGACATCCGCGGCGACCTCCATATGCACACGACGCTCTCGGACGGCCACGCGAGCGTGGAGGAAATGGCCGAGGCCGCCCGCGAGCTCGGCTACGGGTACATCGCGATCACCGACCACTCGGCCACGCACGGCTTCGGCAACGACGTCCCCCCGGACGCGCTGCTGCGCCGGGTCGAGGAGATCTGCGCGCTGCCGGACCTCGGCATCCAGGTGCTGGCCGGTACCGAGACCAACGTGCTGCCCGACGGCTCGCTCGACTACGCGGACGAGGTGCTCGAGCAGCTCGACTGGGTGATCGCGAGCCTCCACACGAGCTTCCGGCAGTCCGAGAAAGAGCAGACCCGGCGGATGCTCCGTGCCATGGAGCACCCGCTCGTCGACCTGATCGGACACCCCACGGGCCGGCTGATCGAGCGCCGCGAGGCATACGCGCTC
>DASQTS010000313.1:0-5213 GCA_035641775.1 Thermoleophilaceae bacterium | reverse complement strand
GCGGCGACGCCGGACGTCGCGAGCTCGAGCACAGCCGCATCGAAGCGGTCGGTGCTCGAGCTGTAGCTCGGGTGGTCGGCGTAGCTCGAGACGTCGAGGACCGATCCGCCCGTGCTCAGCCGTTGCGTTCCGACAAGCACCTTGAGGCTGCCGGCGGAGCCGCTCGTGCAATGGGCGGCGGTCACCACGCGCTTGTCGGCGATCAGCGTGCCGCCGCAGATGAAGAACAGGGACGTACCCTGCTTTTTCAGCACCGCCACTTGCCACGGGTAGTCCCCGGCCTCGGCGGTGGTCCCGCCCACGATCCGGGGCTCGACGTCCTGCGCGGAAACAAGTGGGGGAGCCGTCAACGCAGCGCTCACCATGAGCGCGAGTGACAACCCAATGGCCCGGCGACGGGTCACGAAGAACACCATAGGCCAACCTGGCACGGTCGCCACGGTCAGACCCGCGGCGCGTGCGTTGTGCCGTCACCGGAAGTCGTCTGGGCTGAGCAGGTCCAGCTCGAGGGCCGTGGCGAGCGTCTCGACGTCCTCGCGAAGCAGCTGCCTTTCCAGCCGCTCGAGCTCGGCGCCGATCGAGGCGGTTCCCTCATCGAGGAAGCAATCGAACGCGGCGACCGCCGCGTTCGTCGAAATCGTCTCGCGCCAGATGTCGCAGGCGCCGCACCGAAGGAGGAGCCACCAGTGGTCGGGGCCGGACTCCCTCCACGTCACCGGATATGCGAACGCCTTTGTGCACCCGCGACATATGTGCAGCGCGGCGCCGGGATGCAGGCGTTGTGTGCGAATCCGGCTGAGGAAGCGGGTCCAGGGCGGCATGTTCGGTGCCTTGTGCATCGCCCGGCGGGCCAGCGCCGGCGGTGCACGTTCGGGGCGGAGTGGGCCAGAACCGACCGTAACGGCGATCAGACGCCACCGCAAGATGATTTGCCCGTACCGGCTAGCCCACCAGCCGCAGCTCGGAGGCCCGGCGCGCGGCCTCGCGCCGCGTGGTCGCGCCCAGCTTCGTCAGTACAGCCGCCACGTGATGCTCCGCCGTGCGCTGGGAGACCACGAGCCGTTCCGCGATCTCAGCATTCGTGAGCCCCTCCGCGATCAGCTCCACTACCTCGAGCTGGCGCGCGGTGAGGCCCGCCGCGTTCTCGCGGGTCGTCCTGCGCGGGCCCTTAGGAACGCGCATTCCGAGTTCGCGCATCCGGACCGTGAGCCGCCGCGTCAGCGGCTCGGCGCCGAGCCGCCGAGCGATGTCCATCGCCTCCACGAGCGCGGCCTCGTCGTCGAGCAGCGACAGCATCAGGGCGCGGTCGTACACCCAATCAATCTCGCTGAACGCGTCGGCCGCTTCGAACCAGTCGCGGGCGAGCATCGCGGCGTACGGGCCCGAGGCGGGCTGAGGGAGTTCTATCTCGACTCCCGCCACCGCCGCCCACGCCGCCAGCCGGAGCGCGTAGCGCCCGCGCAGGCCGTCCGGCGCGCGGATCAGCTCGGCCAGCTCCTCGAAGCGCTCCGCCGGGATCGGATCGCAGTTCGTCAGCGCCGCCTCGGCCATCAACTCGATCACCGGCACGATCCGCTGCGGCTCGCCCGTACGGTCGGCGTGCACCGTCAGCTCTGCGAGCCGCTCGGACGCGTCAGGGTCGCCGCGCCGGATGGCCAGCTCCGCGAGCACGGTTTGCGCGAGCAGCTGCACGATGCTCATGCCGCGCTCCACCTCGCCACGGGTGATGCGCTCCGCCTCCTCCCAGTCGCCCTCTCGTAGCCGGAGCCAGGCCAGCGCGGTGGTCCCATACGAGACGTATGTGTGCACCTCATGCTGTTGGGCATACGCGAGCGCCCGCCGCGCGTAGGACAGGGCCGGCGCGGGCCGGGCCCACGAGAGCTGGACGAAGCCGAGGTTGCCGAGCGCGCGCGTCGCGTCCTCGCGCTCGCCCACGGCGTCAGCCGCGGCGTGCGCCTCGAGCAGCGGGCCGGTCTCGTCCGCGTCCATCTGGACCTTGGCGCACCCGATGTTCACGAGCGCGTGCGCTCGCGTGCTGTCGTCGCCGAGCCGCGTTGCGAGCTCGAGCGCCGACTCGCCCCAGCTCAGCGCCTGGGCGCCTTCGTCCGCGAGCATCGCGAGCTGCGCCACGCCGCTGTACGCGCGCGCCAGCTCGATCGACTCGCCCAGCGGCTCGAGGATGGTGATCGCCTCGAGCGCCTTCTCTCGGGCGGGGACGCCGTCGCCCGCGAACCAGTGGAAGCGCGACAGGACCCTGACGCAGCGCCCGAGCGAGGCCTGGTCACCGAGCCGGCGGTGGATCGCGATCGCGCCCTGGATCGCCTCGAAGGCATCACCGAGGCGCCCGACCAGGTAGGCCGCGGTCGCGAGCTCCTCGAGCAGGTCGGCGCGGTCGACCGCGTCCAGGCTGTCGGCGAAGTCCGAGGCGCGCCGGTAGTGCGAGTAGGCCTCGCGGTTCGACTCGAATGCGGCCGCGCGCCGCGCGGCGATCAGCGCGTACTCCCTCACGACGTCCGTGGCGCCGGCGCACTCGGCGTGGTGGACCACGTCGGCGGGGTCGGGTGTCCCGGCCAGCAGCGCCTCCAGCACGTCCGCGTGCAGGCGCCGCCGTGTGGACGCCGGAATGCTCGCGCGCACCGCGTTCCGGGCCAGCTCGTGGCGAAAGTGCACATGCGTCCCGTCGATCTCGAGCAGCTCGCGGCGCTCCGGCTCCTCGGCCGCGTCGGCCCAGCCGGCCATCACCGTGTCGAGCAGCTCCGTCGCGACGCGGTTCGGCACGACGGAGACCAGCTCCACGAGCCGGCGCGCCTCGTCGCCGAGCCTCGACACTCGCGCGACGACCGCGTTGGCGACCGAGGGCGGCAGCTCCGTGGTGTCGCCGGAGGCGAGCAGCTCCGAGACGTAGAAGGGGTTGCCGCCGGTGGCCGCGTAGAGCGCGTCACCGTCCCCGCCTGCGAGCGAGGCCACCGCCTTGCGGGACAGCGGCAGCAACTCCAGCAAGACGGCCTCGTCAGAGCCGATCGCCCCGAGAACGGCGCGGAGCGGGTGTCCGGGCGGCACCTCGCCGCCGCGGAAGGTCATCACGAGCAGCGCGGGGAGCGAGCCGATCCTGCGGCCCAGCACCGTGATCGAGTCGAGCGTCGCGTCGTCGGCCCAGTGCACGTCCTCGAGCACGAGCACGGTCGGGCGCGGCGGGCGCTCGAGCTCGGCGATCAGAAGGTCCTGGACGTCGTGCGCCGGCGCGCCGGCCGCGAGGGCGTCCTCGAGCTCGCCTGACACGCTCCCCGCCAGGTCGCGCAGGGGCCCGAGCGGACGCGGAATGGAGAGATCGTCGCACGCGCCCAGCAACACCCGCGAACCGTCCTCCAGGGTCTCCATGAAGTGGCGCACCAGTGAGGTCTTGCCGATCCCTGGCTCGCCGCTGATGCACGCGACTTTGCCCTGGCCGCGCGCGGCGGCCGCGTGAGACTCGCCCAGCGCGGTCAGCGCGGCATCACGCTCGAGCAGCTCCACGCGGACAGTGAACACCTAGGTACGCGAGGGGTCAAACATAGGTAGGCGGCACCGATGTGGGACCCGTGCGGTGGCCCTAGGTTCGGCCGCATGACTCGCAAGCTGGTCTTTCTCTCCCTGGTCGCCCTGGTCGCGGCCGTCGCACTGGCACCCTCGTCGGCCTCTGCCGCCACCACCAGCTTCCGTCACGGCGCCGAGATCACGATCCCGCAGCAGGGATCCGCCTCCACCTATCCATCGACCGTCTCGGAGAGGAACATCTACAGGCCCGTCACAGACGTCCAGGGGACGCTGAACGGCGTCTCGCACACCCGTCCTCGCGACCTAGACGTCCTACTGGTCGCGCCCGACGGCAACAGGTTCATCCGCATGGCCGATGCGTGCGGCGACGGCGACGTGTCGAACCGCACCTGGACCTTCCACTCGAACGGCGGCCCCGCGTAGTGAACACCCCAACCAAGGAGATGCGAATGAAGTTGCTCGTAACCGGGCTGTGTGCCATCGCCGCCGTCGTGCCGCTGTCGGGCGTGGCGACGGCGGCGCCCACCGCCCCCGACGTCCCCGGCGGAATCGCCGTGGGCGAGGGCTACAAGCCGTTCCTGATCGGCCACGCCGTCGGCGTGCAGATCTACGACTGCAACGGCGCCGGCTGGAGCCTGCGCGCCCCGAGGGCCAACCTCTACGGCGACAACGGACAGCTGATCGCCGCTCACTTCGGCGGCCCGTCGTGGCAGGCGAAGGACGGCAGCAAGGTCATCGCACGGCGCGCCGCCGACCCCGTAACCGTCGAACCGACGGCCATCCCCTGGCTGCTGCTCGAGCCGACCTCGGCGACGGCGGGCCCGGACGGCGACCGGCTCGCCGGGACCAAGTACATCCAGCGAATCAACACCACCGAGGGCCTCGCGCCCGCCGCGTCCGAATGCAACTCGGAGACGGCCGGCGACCAGGCCGAGATCCCCTACACCGCCGACTACGTCTTCTGGAAGACAAGGAGCTGAACATGACAATCGCAGTAGATGACCTGAAGCGCACGCACCGTGCGACCTGGGCCGCGGGCGACTACGCCACCGTGGCTGAGCACATCAACGAGGTGCCGCCGCGCGACCTGCTCGCAAGTGTCGGCGTTCGCCCCGGAGAGGACGTGCTCGACGTGGCGACCGGCACCGGCAACGTCGCGCTGCCCGCCGCCGCGGCAGGCGCGCAGGTGGTAGGGCTCGACATCACGCCGGAGCTGTTCGACACCGCGCGGCGTCGCGCGTCGGAGCAGGGCGTCCACGTGGAGTGGCTCCAGGGGGACGCCGAAGAGCTCCCGTTCGAGGACGAGAGCTTCGACGCGGTGCTGTCCGTGTTCGGCGTGCAGTTCGCGCCGCGGCACGAGGTGGTGGCCGAGGAGCTCGCCCGCGTAACCCGGCCGGGTGGCCGGATCGGGCTCGTGAACTGGACCGCCAGTGGCCTGATCGGCGAGCTGTTCAAGATCATGGGCCGCTACCTGCCCGCGCCGCCCGACTACGCCTCGCCGCCCCCGCTGTGGGGTGACGAGGACCATGTCCGCCGGCTGTTCGCGGACACTCCGGTCGAGCTCGTGTTCGCCCGCGGCCTCAACCCGTGGCGGTTCGACTCCGCCGAGCACTACGTCGTCTTCATGGAGACCCACTACGGTCCGACGCTGAAGGGGCGCGAGCGGCTCACCACCGAGG
>DASQTS010000312.1:0-3793 GCA_035641775.1 Thermoleophilaceae bacterium | reverse complement strand
CCCGGCCTCGTAGCCTCGCCACGTGCCGGCCGGGACGCGCACCACGTCCCACTCCTTGACCTCGACGATCTCGTCGTCGAGCTTCATCCGCCCGCTCCCGCGCACGACCACGTACAGCTCCTCCTGCTCCTGGTGCGTGTGGCCGTACGGGAAGCGATAGTCGGGCGGGATGCGCTGATAGCTGAGGCCGGACTGCTCGAGCTCGAGCGGCTTGGTTGCGAGGCGAAACTCCAGGTCCGGCGCACCGTCGAAGTTGGACCCGACGTCCTCCAGATCCTCCTTGAGGTTCCTGAGCGTGAACGGCACGGGCCGCGATCCTACCGGTGGCTCTCTGTGCGACGCGCCCGACAGGATTCGAACCTGTGGCCTTCGGTTCCGTAGACCGACGCTCTATCCAGCTGAGCTACGGGCGCTCGGTCGGCAAGGGTAGCGATCAGGGGCCCCTTCGACAGAGCGAGGTCGCCGCCACGCTTGACTTCCCGAGTGCACCGCGAGAGGCTCGCGCTCAGGGACTCTTGATGCGGTGCGCCACGCACATGCGCGGCAGGCTCGCGACGCTCACCGTGGCGCTGTTCGTCCTCCTTGGCCTCATCGCCGTCGCCGGAGCCGCCGAGGGGACGAGGGGGGAGGCCTCGGCCGCGCCGTACGGTCGCCTGGTTCAACCGCGCGGCCTCGATGGGTGCATCCACCGGACCGGAGTCAACCGCTGCACGCGCGGGCGCGCCGTGACGAGCCCCGAGGAGGTTGTCGTCAGCCCGGACGGGCGCCATGTCTACGTGGCCAGCCTCGGCAGCCATGCCGTCGCGGTCTTCAGCCGCGACCGGAGGACCGGCCTCCTCACGCAGCTCCGGAGGCGGCGCGGGTGTGTGCGGCAGGGACGGGGCGGCGGATGCGCTCCGGGCCGCGGGCTCGGTGCCCCCTCGGCGATCGCCATCAGCCGGGACGGTCGCAACGTATACGTGGCGGCGGCGGGCAGCGACGGGGTCAGCGTCTTCGCGCGCAATCGACGCACCGGCGTCCTCACCCAGCTCCCCGGGGCCAGTGGCTGCATTCAGGAGCGCCCCGGCGACGGCTGCGCCGTGGGGAGGGCCCTTAACGAGCCGACCAGCGTTGCCGTGAGCCCCGACGGCGCGCGTGTCTACGTGACCGGCCGGCGCTTCCCCAGCGGCGTCGCAATCCTCACTCGGGCGCCTGACGGCAGCCTGACCCAAGCCGCCGACAGCTCCGGTTGCGTGAGTCACCGCGGCGGCCTCGGGTGCCTGCCGGCGCGCGGTATCAGCGCGCCCGAGGAGGTCCTCGTGACCGCGGACAGCCGCCAGGTGCTCATCGCAGGCTCGCGGAGCAACGCGGTTGCCGTTCTCCAGAGCGGTCCCGCCGGGCTGACACAGGCGGACGGGGAGGCGGGCTGCATCTCGCTCGCCGGAAGCGAGGGCTGCGCGACCGGCAAGATACTCGCCGGCGCCGTGGACCTCGCCATCAGCCCTGACGGCCGGAGCGTGTACACGGCCTCCTCCGTCGCCGACGGGATCGCGATCCTCCGGCGGAACCGCTTGACCGGCGCGCTCACTCAATCCACAGGTCGCGGGGGCTGCATCAGCCAGGACGGCGGCGGCGGCCGCTGCGTCCCGGGGCGCGGGCTCGACGAGGTCTGGAGCGTCGCCGTGAGCCCCGACGGCCGCAACGCCTACGCCGTCTCGTCGAAGGTGAACATGCTCGGCGCGATGTCGCGCAGCTCGACGACCGGCCGCCTCCGGCAGCTGCCCGGCAGGTTCGCTTGTTTCATCCGTGCGGGGGGCCTCGGCTGTCCGGACGGGCGTGGCCTGACCGTGGCGGTCTCGATCGTGGTGAGCCCGGACGGCCGCAACGTCTACGTCGCGTCCGAGGACTCCTACCTCGGGTCGGTGGCGGTGTTCAGAAGGCGCGTCCGGTGAGGCGAATCGCCGTGTTGGCGGCGGCCGCGTTCCTCACGCAGGCCGGTACGGCCGCGGCCCAGGATCCTGTTCCCGGCGCAGCGGCCAAGGGGCCGAACGTCGTCGTGATCATGACCGACGACCAGCGTTACGACGACATGGCCGCGCTCCCCCGGACGCGAAGACTGATCGGGGAGGCAGGCGTCACCTTCAGGCGCGCGTTCGTCTCGTACCCGGTCTGCTGTCCCGCGCGCGCCACCTACCTCACCGGGCAGTACGCGCACAACCACCACGTGCTCTGCCTCTACCCGGAATGCGGCGGCGGCTACGGAAAGCTGAACCAGAAGGAATACCTCCCGGTTTGGCTCAGGCGCGCCGGCTACGCCACCGCGCACATCGGCAAGTTCCTGAACGGCTACGGCAGCGAGAAGGACACCCCGATGAAGCCGAAGGGCTGGACGGACTGGTACGGGCTGATCGATCCGTTCACCTACCGCATGTGGGGCTACCGGATCTTCGAGAACGACCACGCCCAGACCTATGGCAGCGTGCGCCGACGGGACGAGAGCCTCTACCAGACCGATGTCCTGACCCGGAAGGCGGTGAGCTGGATCGAGGAGCGCTCCACGCAGGACGAGCCCTTCTTCCTGTCGGTCGCTTACCTGGCGCCCCACCACGAGTCCGGCAAGACGCAGGCGATCACCGGTCAGCTGGTGCGGCCGGCGCCACGACACCGAGGCAGGTTCGCCAACCAGCCGGTCCCCCGGCCGCCGAACTTCAACGAGTCCGCGCTGGGCGACAAGCCGTGGTTCATACCGCGCTGGAACCGGCCGATCACTCCCCGACGCGAGGCCGCGATCACGAAGCGCTTCCGCGAGCGCTGGGAGTCGCTGCTGGCGGTGGACGAGGGCGTCGAGAAGATCATCGATGAGCTCCGGGACCGCGGCGAGCTTGACAACACGTACGTGATCTTCACCTCGGATCACGGCTTCATGCAGGGCGAGCACCGGATCCCGCAGGGCAAGATGGTCCCGTACGACCCGTCAACCCACGTACCGCTCCTGATCCGAGGCCCGGGGCTTCCGCGCGGCCGCACGACCAGGGCGCTGGTGGGCGACGTGGACCTGGCGCCGACGATCCTCGACGCGGCGTCGGCCCGCGCCCGGCGAGTGCTCGACGGCAGCTCGTACCTTCCCTCTGCCCGCAACGTGAGGCTCCGCCGGCTCCGGCCGTTGCTGCACACCACAGCCGGAAAGGGCGCCCGAAGGAGGACGAACACGCGCGAGGGAGGGACGCGCCGGACGCAGCCGCGCGTGCCCGCCTGGGCCGCGCTACGCACCACGCGCTGGCTCTACGTCGAGTACAAGGGCGGCCAGCGCGAGCTCTACAACATGAATCGCGACCCCTGGGAGCTCAACTCGAGGGCCGACGATCCGACCATCCGCCGCGAAGTGCGAACGCTGCGTCGCATCCTCGGCGACCTCCGGCGCTGCCGCGGCGCGTCGTGCTCCAGGATCGCTGACCCGTCGGTGCGCTAGACCCGGTCCAACCGGCCGCCGCGGAGCGGAGAGGGAGGGATTCGAACCCTCGATGGGGGTTTCCCCCCATACTCGCTTAGCAGGCGAGTGCCTTCAGCCACTCGGCCACCTCTCCCGAGGCAGTCGATGCTAGAGCAGCTTGCCCTCCAGGCGAAGCAGGAATTCCTTGCGCTCGAGGCCGCCCGTGTAACCGCCGAGCTTCCCCCCGGTGCGAAGGACGCGGTGGCACGGCACGACCACCGGCATCGGGTTGGCGCCGAGCGCGTTGCCCGCGGCGCGCACCGCGCGCGGGCTCCCCGCCGCCTCCGCCACGCCGGCGTAGGTCGACACGTCGCCGAACGGGAT
>DASQTS010000311.1:0-2712 GCA_035641775.1 Thermoleophilaceae bacterium | reverse complement strand
CCGGGCCTCCGCCGCCACCGGTCGAGCACGAGATCGGCCCCCTGCACCAGAGCCGCCGCCGCCAACATCGCGAGCGCCGGATAGGCGGGCAGCAGCCAGCGGCCGAAGTAACGCGACTGCACGCTCAGGTAAACGAACAGCCCCAGCGGCACCACGATCAGCATCAGCCCGCGCACGAGATTGCGACGCAGCTCGAGCACGGCGCCGGCGAGCGCCGCGAGCGCGGCCGCCCAGCCGAGCCCCCAGGTCAGGCTGTCGAGGTAGTACGAGACGCCACCCGACTCCTGGCCAGGCTTCGGCTGGTCCGCCGCGACCTCGGCCTGGTCCCGCAGGTCACTCCACCAGGCGTCGACGGAGCCGAACAGGTATGGGTTGAGCACGACGAAGACAACGGCGGCGCACAGGAGTGCGACGGCGAGCCCGCCCCCCGCTCGCCCGGGCTGAGCGCGAAGTTGGGTGAGGGCGGCGATGGCGATCGGCAGGAGGGCGAGTCCGGCGGTGTACTTGAACGCGACCGCGAGGCCCGCGCATACACCGGCGAGAGCGAAATCGATCAGGTTCCTCCGGTCATATGCACGCACAGCGAACGCGAGCGAGAGCGCCACTCCCGTCAGCGAGCCCACGTCGGTCAGGGCGATCCGCGAGTAGGCCACCGGCAGGAACGCGAACGCCACCACCGCGGCCGCCACGAGCCCCTCGCGCACTCCCCAGAGCCGCCGGGCGGCCCAGTAGGTCGCCGCCACACCCGCCATGCACAGCGCGGCGGCGAGCACGCGCGCGGCGATCCAGATTTCCGTGGGGTTCTTGTCGAACTGGTCCGTGACGTTCCCGAACGGGAGTTCGAAGACGAAGCCGAGCGGCCCATACATCACGCGCAGGAGCGCGTACACGAGGTACGTGTAAGCGGACGGGTTCTGGTAGTAGCCGGGGTCGAAGTCCTGCCAGAACATCTCGACCGCGCGCGACGTGAAGTGCGACCCCTCGTCGATCGAGTACACGAACGGCAGGCCGTAGTCGATGTTCCACACCCGCAGCGCGAACCCGGCGACGAGGATGAGCAGGAGCACGAGCCGGTGCACGTAGCCGCACGTTAGTCAGCGTCCAGGCACGCGGGACGGCAAGGGGGCGCTGGTACTTTGTCTCCAATGCCGAAAACGACCGCCACGGACACGGACGTCCGACACCTGCGGCGGGCGATAGAGCTCGCGGCCAGGGCGCGCGGCCAGACGAGTCCCAACCCGATCGTCGGCGCGGTGGTCGTGAAGGAGGACCGGGTCGTGGGCGAGGGCATCACCCAGCCCCCGGGGGAGGATCACGCCGAGGTCATGGCGCTCGCCGAGTCCGGCGACCACGCCGCGGGCGCGACCATGTACCTCTCGCTCGAGCCGTGCTGCCACCACGGCCGCACGCCGCCGTGCACCGACGCCATCCTCAGCGCGGGCATCCGCCGTGTGGTGATCGCCTCGGACGATCCGACGCCGAAGGCGGCCGGCCGCGGGCCGGGCATCCTGCGCGACGAGGGCGTCAGGGTCGACTTCGTGGACGGCGACATCGCGGACGCCGCGCGCATGCTCAACCAGCCCTTCCTCAAGCACGCGCGCACAGGGCGCCCGCTCGTGATCTTCAAGTCCGCCATGACGCTCGACGGCAAGGTGGCCACCCGCACAGGCGACTCGCAGTGGATCTCCGGCGAGGCCAGCCGCGCCCGCGCGCACCGCTGGCGAGCGGAGTCGGACGCGGTCGCCGTCGGCATCGGCACCGCGCTCGTGGACGACCCGCGCCTCACCGCGCGCATCGAGGGCGTCGCACGCCAGCCGCGCCGCGTCGTCTTCGACTCGGAGGGCCGCCTCCCGCTCGACTCGCGACTCGTGAAGGACGTGTCGGACGTCCCGCTGATCGTGGTCTGCTCGCGCGCCGCGAAGCGCACGTCGGTCGAGGCGCTCCAGGCCGCGGGCGTGGACGTGATCGTCGCCACCGGCGAGAACGAGGGCGCGCGCGTGCAGCATGCACTCGACGAGCTCGGCGCCCGCGAGATCCAGTCGCTCCTGCTTGAGGGCGGCCCGCACCTGGCCGGCGCGTTCCTCGAGGCCGAGGAGATCGACGAGGTGCGCGTGTTCATCGCGCCCGTCCTGCTCGGCGGCGCGAAGGCGAGGACCGCGGTGGAGGGGATCGGCTTCGGCGAGATCGCCGCCGCGCCCCGGCCGCTCGCCATCGAGACCGAGCGGATCGACGACGACGTCCTGTTCGTTGCCCGCTTCAAGGAGTGGTGAGGTGTTCACCGGGCTGGTAGCGGGGAAGGGCGTGGTCCGCGGCTTGGCGCACGGCCGCGTGGAGGTGGAGACGCCGCTGGCCGGGGAGCTCGCGCCGGGGGACTCGATCGCCGTCAACGGCGTCTGCCTGTCGGCGACCGAGCGCGACAACGGCTCCTTCGCCGCCGAGGTGATGCCGGAGACGCTCCGCCGCACGGCGCTTGCTCCGCTCCAGATCGGCGACGAGGTGAACCTCGAGCTGCCGCTGCGCGCCGGCGACCGCCTTGGCGGCCACGTCATGCAGGGCCACGTGGACGGCACCGGGACGGTGGAGAGCGTCACCGAGGAAGGCTTCTCCCGCGTTGTCCGCATCCAGGCTGGGCCCGACCTGCTGCGCTACGTCGTCCACAAGGGATCGATCGCGGTTGACGGCGTCTCGCTTACCGTTTCGGGTGTGGACGAC
>DASQTS010000310.1:0-2655 GCA_035641775.1 Thermoleophilaceae bacterium | reverse complement strand
CCGCCGTCGTCGTAGCGGAAGCGGTCGACGCGCACCTTCCCGATGCGCCCCTCCCAGACGACCTCGCCGCCGACCCGCTTCACGCGTCCCCGAGCGTGACCTGCGCGGCCAGTCGCGGGGCCTGGGTGATCAGCGACACCGTGATCTCGAGCATCCGCTCGAGTGCGTCCACGGTCACCGACTCGTCGGGCTGGTGGTTGCCCTCGGTGCCGTTCGCCAGGTTCACCACCGTCAGGCCTGCCGCGACGAAGATGTTCCCGTCGCTCCCGCCGCCGGAGTTGATGTAGACGGGCTCGAGGCCATGCTCCTGGAGCGCGGCTGCAGCCACCTCGACGGCCGGTGCGGTGCGCGGCAGCCTGTACCCCCGGAAGAGGCGCTCCACCGAGGTCTCGACGTCGCACTCGAGGTCGGTGGCCGCCTCGGCGAGTGCGTCCACCATCTGGCTCACAACCTCGCCCGCGCGCTCCGCGTCGAGACTGCGCGCCTCGAGGTCCACGTAACAGCGCTCCGCCACCACGTTCGCGTTCGTGCCGCCCCTGATCAGGCCCACGTTCGCGGTGGTGCCCTCGTCAAGCCGCCCGAGCTTCATCGCGGCGACCGCGTGCGCCGCGGCGGCGATCGCGTTGTGCCCTGCCTCCGGCCGGATCCCCGCGTGGGCGGCCTGCCCCTTGAAGCTCGCTCGGAGCGAGTAGTACGTCGGCGACGCGAGCACCACCTCGCCGATCGGCGTGGCGTGGTCGAAGACATAGCCGTAGTCCGCCGAGAGGCGGCCCATGTCGAACGCCTTGGCGCCCTTCAGCGCCTGCTCCTCGCCGGTCGTGAACAGCAGCTCGATGCCGGCGGGCGGGTCGCCCGCGCGCAGCAGCCGCCGGACCGCGGCCATGATCGTGGCAATCGCGGCCTTGTTGTCCGCGCCCAGGATCGCGTCGTGCCGGTTGGAGAGCAGCCCGTCCTGGCTCACCACGGCCACGGGGCCGTCGAGCGGAACCGTGTCCATGTGGGCGCAGAGCAGGATCGTCGGGGCGCCGTCGGGGCCGGGCACGCGCGCGTACAGGTTGCCCGCGTCCGACCCGGTCGCGGCTCCCGTGTCGTCCTCCTCCGGCTGGAGCCCCAGGCCGCGCAGGTCCTCGATCAGGGCGTCCGCCAGCGCGCGCTCCCGTCCCGACGGGCTCTCGATCTCGCAGAGCCGGATGAAGTCGGCGAGCAGCCGCTCGCGCTCCTCCGTTGAGGCCGCGTGGATCACGCCAGGAACGCTACCGCCCCCGCAAGGAACCGCCGCGCTGTCGCCCGCTAGCTGGGCAGCCGGTGCCGCGGAAGGCGAAGCGCGCGGAAGGCGAAGCGCGCGAAGGGCGCGGCCGGCTAGGCGCGCGACTCGGCGCGGATCTCCGGCTCGACCTCGGGGGCCCGCTCGGCGGGGCCGCGGTCGCGGGCGCGCTCGAGCGCTGCTCCCACGAAGTCGCGGAACAGCGGCTGCGGGCGCAGCGGGCGCGACTTGAATTCGGGGTGGTACTGGGAGGCCACGAAGAACGGGTGCTCCGGCAGCTCGATGACCTCCACGAGGCGGTCGTCGGGCGAGGTGCCGCTGAAGACGAGCCCGGCATGCTCGAGCCGCTTGCGCAGGTGGTTGTTCACCTCGTAGCGGTGGCGGTGGCGCTCGTAGATCACGGCGTCGCCGTAGATCTCGCGGGCACGCGTGTCCTCGTGGAGCTTCACCGGGTCGGCGCCCAGGCGCATCGTGCCGCCCATGTCGCGCACCTCCTTCTGCTCGGGAAGGAGATCGATCACGGGGTAGGGCGTCTCGGGGTCGAACTCGGTGGAGTTGGCGCCGTCCATGCCGGCCATGTGCCGCGCGAACTCCGCCACCGCGATCTGCATGCCTAGGCAGATGCCGAGGTACGGCACGTCGTTCTCGCGCGCGTAGCGCGCGGCCTGGATCTTCCCCTCGATGCCGCGGACGCCGAAGCCGCCCGGCACGAGGATGCCGTCGCAGGTGGCGAGCTCCTGGCCCACCTCGCCGTCGGTGAGCCGCTCGCTGTCGACCCAGACGACGTCCACCCGGCCCCCGTGATGCGAGCCCGCGTGGTTCAACGCCTCAATCACGGACATGTAGGCGTCGGCGAGTTGGTTGTACTTGCCGACCATCGCGATCCGAACGGGGTCCGTGGCCGACTCCACGCGCTCGACGAGCCCCTCCCAGTCGGTCAGGTCCGGCGGGGGCAGCTCGATCCCGAAGTGCTTCAGCACGACCTCGTCCACGCCCTCGCGGGCGAACTCGAGCGGCACCTTGTAGATCGAGTCGACGTCGCGCGCAGACACCACCGAGCTCACCGGCAGGTTCGCGAACAGCGCGATCTTCTCGCGGATGTCCTTGCCGAGCTGCTCCTCCGAGCGGCACATGACCATGTCCGGCTGGATGCCGATCCGGCGCAGCTCCTGGACGGAGTGCTGGGTGGGCTTCGTCTTCAGCTCGCCGGCGTTGCCGAGGAACGGGACGAGCGTGAGGTGGATGAACATGCAGCGGTCGCGCCCGATCTCCGAGTGGAACTGGCGCAGGGCCTCGAGGAACGGCAGCGACTCGATGTCCCCGACCGTGCCGCCGATCTCGGTGATGACGATGTCCACGTCGGCGGATTCCGCGACGAGCTTGATGCGGTT
>DASQTS010000309.1:0-3189 GCA_035641775.1 Thermoleophilaceae bacterium | reverse complement strand
CAGCGCGTCGTGGCGCTGGATCTTCGCCATCAACATTCCGATCGTGCTGATCACGCTGTTCCTTGTGCGTCGCGTGATCCCGTCCGCGCATGTCAGGCCGGCAGGCGCGCGAGTGGACGTGGTGGGCGCCGTGCTGTGCGCGCTCGGGCTCGCGGGAATCACCTACGGCCTGATCGAGCAGCCGCGGCTCGGCTGGGAGGACCCCGCCGTGTGGCTGCCGCTCGTGACGGGCGTGGCCCTGTTTACGGCGTTCCTCATCTGGGAGGCGCGCAGCAGCCAGCCGATGCTGCCGCTGTCGCTGTTCCGCGGGCGCAACTTCACCTTCGGGAACATCGAGACCTTCGCGATGTACGCGGGGCTCGGCCTCCTGTTCTTCTTTCTGGTCCTGTTCCTGCAACAGGTCGCCGGCTACAGCGCACTGGAGGCGGGCTCCACGACGATCCCGGTGACGGCCGTGCTGTTCCTGCTGTCCATGCGCTTCGGGGCCCTTGCGGACAAGCACGGGCCGCGCTTCTTCATGGGAGTCGGGCCGCTTGTGGCGGCGGCGGGCCTGGCGCTGTTCCTGCCCCTCGACGCCGACGTGGACTACCTGACCGAGCTGCTGCCGGGCCTGCTCGTCTTCTCCCTGGGGCTGGCCATCGTCGTGGCGCCGCTCACGGCGACCGTGTTAGCCGACGCCGACGAGAGCAACGCGGGAGTGGCATCGGGCGTGAACAACGCGATCGCGCGCGCGGCGAGCCTCATCGCGATTGCGGCGGTGGGCGCGCTCGTGGCGTCGTCGTTCGGCTCGTCGTTGCGCGAGGACCTGGGCTCGGCGGCCCAGCGACCCGAGGTGGCGCGCGCCATCGAGGAGGCGGAGCGGCAGCCGCTGGCGAGCGTGAGCGTGGAGGACGCGCCCCCCGACGTGAGGGAGGAGGTGGCGCGCGCGTCCGAGGACGCCTCGGTCGACGCTTTCAGGACGGCGATCCTGATCGCCACGGTCCTGGTGGCGCTCGGCGGCGTGCTGGGACTCCTGGGCATCGTGAACCCGCGCCGGCGAGTCGACGCGGCGGACTGCCCCGGCGGCCAGCTCGCGGGGATCCCGAAGGACGCCGCCGGCTGCAGGGAGAGGCAGGCCGCCTAGAAGCGGCGTCGGGGCCTCTTTGAGGCAATCGACTCTCCTCCGTCGACGGTCACGACGTGCCCGTCATGAACGCGCCGTCGTCTGACGCATGAAGCTTCAACCGACCCCCCGCCGTGCAAGGGAAGCTCCCCTAGGCGCACACCTTCATCGGCTTAAGCTCCAGCGTCGCAGCGCGGCCTCGGTTTGCCCTTGACCGCACTTTGCGGGAAAACTTGACTTGTTGGCCGAATGGGCACTGTGCTGGGGCTCGCCGCCCCGTCACCGGCAGGGGTGCCGTCGCCCCAGCGGCTGGGCTACTCGAGCGTGGTGCTCGAGCGACTGGCGCAGCACGCGCGCGCCGTGCTCGGCTTCAACCAGGCCTGGATCGTCGTGCGCGCACCCGGCGCCACGGGCGAGTTCGCCGCGGTCGCCGGCGCGGGTGTCCACTCCGACCTGATCGGCAGGCGCTTCCACGCGGCCGGGCTCGGCGCCGTCGCCTCCGCGCCCGTGCTGAGCGGGCCTGAGGAATGTGGTGCGGTTTGCGTCGGCGGCAGGGACGAGCAGCGAAAGCTCGAACCGGGGGAGATGGGCTTGCTCCGGGAGCTCGGCATCCTCGCCGGGGAGGCCCTCTCCCACCACGCGCGCCGCGAGCTGGCGGCGGGCGATTCGGAGCCGGAGATTCGCGCGCTCGTGAAGGCGCTGGCGGAAGCGGACGGCGACACCTACAGGCACTCGCTCGAGGTCGCCGCCACCGCCGCGGCCGTCGGCGCGCGGCTCGGACTTCGTCGCGCCCAGCTGGTGGAGGTCGAGCTCGGCGCGCTGCTCCACGACGTCGGCAAGCTGCGCCTTCCGTGCGAGCTGCTCTCGAAGCCGGGCGAGCTTACCGCCGAGGAGCGCCGCCTGATCCGGCTGCACCCGGAGTGGGGCGCCGAGATGGTGGCGCGCATCCCCGGCCTCGAGGCCGTGGCGCTGATCGTCCGGCTGCATCACGAGCGCCCTGACGGGCTCGGCTACCCGCACGGCCTGACGCAGGAGCGGATCCCGATGGCCACGCGGATCGTGTCCGTGTGCGATGCCTACGGGGCGATGACGAAGCGCCGTCCCTACAGCGCACCGCTCGACGTGGACGTCGCGCTCGCAGAGCTCGAGCGCCACGCGGGCGCGCAGTTCGACCGCGACGTGGTCGAGGCGCTGACGGAGTTCGTGCGGATACCGAGCGAGATCGCAGCGAGCGCCTACGTTCGCAGCGCGTCCGTCAGCCGGTGACAACGCCGGTCTTGCCGAACACGGGCATCGTGCCGCCCGCGTCGTCCACGATGTTCCGCCAGAGCCGGTCGACCACATCCGGGTTGTCGCCGGCCACGTCGTTCTCCTCGGCCGGGTCCTCCTCGGTGTCGAAGAGCCGCTTCTCCTCGCCCTGGTTATCGGCGATCAGCAGGTAGCGCCCGTCGCCGGCGGCGACGTGGTCCGCGTAGCAGGTCGTCCAGTACGGCCTCTCGGGCGGGTTCGTGCCGTCGAACATCACGGTCAGGTCCTCGCCGTCCATCCGGCCCGGCACCGTGATGCCCTGGAACGACAGCAACGTCGGGGCCACGTCGTGCGTGGACGCGAACCAGTCGGTCGTCTCGCCCGCGCGCTTGCCTTCCGGGTGCCTGATGATGTACGGCACGGCGTGGATCTCCTTGCCGAGCATGGAGTTCGCCTTCCCCATGAGGCCGTGCTCGCCGAGCAGGATGCCGTGGTCGGAGAGGTAGTAGACGACCGTGGACTCCCTTAGCCCGAGATCCTCCAGCTCGTTCAGCAGGCGGCCGATCCAGGCGTCGATGTACGTCATCTCGGCGGCGTACAGCTCGCGCACGCGCTCCACCATCTCGTCCGTGACGTCGAGGTCCTCTACCTTCGAGTAGGGAGTCTTGAAGGGCAGGATCGGCTCGACGCCCTCGTGGTCCTCGAAGCGCAGCTTGAACGTCGTGGGAACGTTCCACGCCTCGTGCGGGTCGAAGGCGTCCACGCCGAGGAAGAACGGCTGCCTGTCCCTGAGCGCGCGTAGCGCCTTCATGCCGGCCTTGAGCGTGCGCGCGCCCGAC
>DASQTS010000308.1:0-4449 GCA_035641775.1 Thermoleophilaceae bacterium | reverse complement strand
CACCTCACCCGGCGGTCGGGCGAAGCTGTACCCGCCCTTCACGCCGCGCTGGGACTGGAGGACGCCGGCGCGGCGCAGCGTCGCGAACAGGCCCTCGAGGAACTGCACCGGGATGTCGCGGGCGCGCGCGAGGTCGCCGATCGGCACGGGCCCGGAGTCCCCCCGCCGCGCCAGCTCGGTGAGCGCCCTCACCGCGTACGGCGATTTGCTCGTGATCACCAGCACGGCCGCTGACTCTACGGTATGGGCATGCGCGCTCTGAGACTCGACCTGTGGCTTCCGCCGCTCGTCCTCATCGGCGTGATCTTCTTCTTCTCGCACCAGCCCGACCTCGGCACGGGGCTAGGCGCGATCGACCTGATCGCGCGCAAGATCGTGCACTTCGCGGAGTACGCGCTGCTGTGCTTCCTCTGGTGGCGGGCGCTCGCCACGGTCACGACGCCCTCCCGCGCCGCGGTCCTCGCTTTCCTGCTGTCGAGCGGCTACGCACTCACCGACGAGTACCACCAGACCTTCGTCGAGGGCCGCCACGGGAGCCCGATCGACTGGGTGATCGACTCGGCGGGCGCGGCGGCCGCGGCGATCGGCTTGCGAAAGGCGCGCCCCCGGGAGAAGCTGGCCGCGTGACTCGCAACGGCGGCGCGCTCATGCGCCGCATCCCCATCGAATCCGACGGGCCGGTGCTCGTGTTCGCGATCGCGCGGCTCGCCGTGGCCGTCGTTGCGCTGGTCGCGGTCGGGATCGTCGGCTTCCCGTACGAGGGCCAAGCCGCCGCCGTGCTGGCCGCGTTCGTCCTGTGGTCCGCCGCGGTGCTCATGGCGGCGCAGCGCGACGCCGACCTCGCGCTCCACCCCGTCGTCCCGGCGGTGGACTTCACCCTGCTCCTCCTGCTCGAGCTGCTGGCGCCGGACACGCTCGGCGGCGTCCGGCTCGCCGCACTGTTCCTCATAGCCGCTCACGCTCACTTCCAGGGCGAGACGCGCGGCGTGATGATCGCGGCGATCGGCGCCGCGGGCCTCGTGGTGGGATCGGCGATTCGCGGCGACCCGCCCGTCGACTCCGACGTGCACGCCTTCTACGAGGCCATCTTCGTCCTGTCCTCGCTCGCCACCGCCGTGGTCGTCGGCCTCCTCCGCACCTCCGAGTCCGCCTCGCGGCTCCGGGCGCGCGGGCTGTCGCGCCGGACGATGCAGGCCGAGAGCGAGGTCCGCCGGCGCGTGGCCGAGTCGATCCACGACGGGCCGGTGCAGGAGCTGATCGGCCTGGACATGATCCTGTCGGCCGCGCGCAGCGAGAGCGGGTCGGACGCGAAGGTCGCCGGCCTGATCGACGAGGCGCGGGACCTCGTGAGCCGCAACGTCCGCGCCCTTCGCGACGAGATCGTCGAACTCGGCCCGTACGCGTTCCAGGAGATGAGCTTCGAGACCGCGATCGAGAACTGCCTTCCGGTCTGGCAGCGCCGCTACGGCTTCGAGGTGCGGCTGGCGATCGAGCGCATCAACCTCGCGCCGGAGCTGGCGGGCGACCTCTTCCGGATCGCGCAGGAGGCAGTCGTGAACGCGGGGCGGCACGCACAGGCCACCCGTGTGGAGCTCTCACTGCGCTCGGTGGGGCGCAACGTGGAGCTGCGCGTGGCCGACGACGGGCGCGGCTTCAACGGAAACGGCCCGCTCGCGTCGTCGGAGCCCGGGCACCTCGGGCTGGCGAGCATGCGCGAGCGTGCGGAGCTGATGGACGGGAAGCTCGAGATCGAATCGTCCGCCCGCGGGACGCGCGTCCTCGTGCTCGCGCCGCTCCGGTCGGTCGCCGGACGCGTCTAGATCCAGCCGCGCTCGGTGGCGATCAGGACGGCCTGCGCGCGGTCCACGGCGCCGAGCTTCGCGTACGTGTTGTGGAGGTGCGTGCGAACGGTGCTGGTGGAGAGCTCCAGCTCGTGCGCGATCTGCTTGTAGACCTTGCCCTCGGCAAGCCGCTTCAGCACCTCGACCTCGCGGGTCGAGAGCGGGCACGGGTCCACGTTGCGCTTCGCCTGGCCCGTGCCCTGCGGCAGCTCGTACATGACCGAGCGAAGCTGCTCGGTCGTCAGGCCGCACGCGCGCGCCGCCTGCAAAAGCTGCTTGGGGTTGACCGTCTGTCCGTGCCCGTAGTGGGCGAGCATGTCGGCGAGCCGGACGAGGGCGGCCTCGCCGTCCACGTCGTCGGCGTGATGGCGCTCGATGGTGGTGGCGAGCCGGTTCGGCAGCGCCCAGCGGCGGGCGAGCACGCCGCCCACGAGTGCGTGGTCCACGCCGAGTTCGAGGCGCTCGCGATGCAGGCGCTCCTCGGGAGTGCGGGCCGCGCCGTGGACCTGCGACGGATAGCCGGGATAGGCGTGCGTCAGGACGAGCTTGCCCACGTCGTGAAGCAGCGCCGAGCAGAGCAGCTGGTCGCGGTCCTCGTACTCGAGCTCGCGCGCGAGACGGTCGGCGGCCGCCTGGGTGGCGACGGCGTGAAGCCGGAAGCGCTCCGGCATGAGGTCCCAGCCGGGGGTGCGCTCGAAGAAGTCGAATGTGGCGGTGCGGGCCGCGAGCGTCTCGACGCCCTCCGGCGAGAGGACCTCGACGGCCTCGGGAATGCTCGCGATCTTGCCCTTCTTGCGCTGGGCCGAGCGGTTGGCGATCCGCAGGACGGTGATGACCAGAGCGACGTCCGACTCCACCGCCTGGACCACCTCGCCGACCGACGTGCGGTCCTCGCGAACGACCCTCAGGACGCGGTTGCGCGACTCGGCGAGAGCCGGGAAGGCCTCGAGCGCCTCGAACGCCGCGGTGAGGCGGCGGCCGTGACCTTCGTTGTGCCGGACAGCAGCGGATTCCTGCCCCGCGGCCTGCTTGATGGAGGGCGACGCTTCCACAGTCACCCGGGGTATCGGCAAGCCTGGACGAAAGGTTGAGGATTTCTCCCTATTCCGCCCTGGCAAGCGCCTTGTCGAGGCGCGCGAGCGTCTCCTCGCGGCCGAGCGCTGCCACCGACTCGAAGATCCCCGGAGAGACGGTCTTCCCGGTCAGCGCGACCCGGATCGGCTGGTAGACCTCCTTGGGCTTCACGCCGCGCTCGTCAACGAGCTTTCGGAGGATGGCTTCGACCTCCTCCGGATCCCACCCGTTCGCGTCGGCGAGCGCGCTGCGGACGGCGGGCAGGTGCGGGGAGGTTCCCCACTGGCTCCACGCCTTGTCGTCGAACTCGGTCGGCGGGTCCACGAGCGCGCCGGCCAGTGGCCAAAAGTCAGCCAATGTCTGCATCTTCTCGCGGCTGATCGCAACGATTTCGACCGGGATCGAACGCGAGTAGAACTCCTCCAGGCGGTGGTGGAGGTCTTCCGGGGGAAGCTCGCGCATGTAGTGGCCGTTCATCCAGCGGAGCTTCTGCTCGTCGAACACGGCCGGGTTCTTCGAGACGCGCTCGAGCGTGAAGCGCTCGACCAGCTCGCCGGTCGTCATGAAGGTCGTGCTCTCGTCGTAGCCCCAGCCGAGCAGCGCGAGATAGTTGCGCACCGCCTCGGGCAGGTAACCCTGGTCGCGCACCTCCTGCACCGACGCGGCGCCATGGCGCTTCGAGAGCTTCTTCCCGTCCGGCCCGTGAAGCAGCGGGATGTGGGCGTACACCGGCGGGTTGGCCCCGAGCGCCCGGAGCAGCATGAGCTGCCGGGGCGTATTCGACACGTGGTCCTGGCCGCGCACGACGTGCGTAATGCCCATGTCGCGGTCGTCCACCGCGACGGCGAGGTTGTAGAGCGGGCTCCCGTCGGAGCGCTGGATCACGAAGTCCTTGATCGCCGAGAACGGGTTGGTCACGTCGCCGAGCACCGCGTCCTGGAAGGTGATCTCGCCTTCCTCCGGGACGCGGAAGCGCACCGCGCCCTCGTCCTCGTAGGCGCGGCCCTCTCCGAGCAGCTGCTGGACCGCGGCGGCGTGCGCGTCGCGGCGCTCCCACTGCGACAGCGGCCCCTCGTTCCAGTCGAGCTCGAGCCAACGCAGCGCCTCGAGGATCTGCTCGACGTTCTCGGGCGTGGAGCGCTCGCGGTCCGTGTCCTCGATCCGCAGGACGAACTGGCCGCCCGATCCGCGCGCGAGGAGCCAGTTATAGAGTGCCGTCCTCGCGCCGCCGATGTGCAGCACGCCTGTTGGAGAAGGCGCGAAACGTACCCTCATCGGCAGCGATGCTAGTCGGCGCACACGTATCCACGGCAGGCGGCCTCGTGCGGGCGCACGAGCGCGCCGTGGAGCGTGGCTGCGAGGCGATGCAGGTGTTCAACCAGTCGCCGCGCCGGTGGCGCCCGACGCGCTGGAAGCCGGACGACGTGGCCGAGTTCCTCTCGCTCGTGAAGTCGTCGCCGGTGAAGTCGGTGACGATCCACGCGGTCTACCTGATCAACCCGGCCACGAAGGACAAGGAGATGCGGAAGAAGTC
>DASQTS010000307.1:0-9327 GCA_035641775.1 Thermoleophilaceae bacterium | reverse complement strand
GCCATTGGCGTGCGCGTGGCGAGGACGCTCCACGGGCGCTGGCGGCTGCTGCCGGAGGAGGACCGCAACCGCATCGCCCGCCTCGCGCACGACACCAAGGAGAAGGCGCTCGACCTCAGGGGCGCCGACGACAGGGAGCGGGCGGAGGCCGACCTGCGCGCGGCGAACGAGACGCTCGCCGCCGCGCTGGTCGAGACGGCCGAGTCGGACCCGGACGTGGCCCAGGAGGACGTGGATCTGCTTCGCGAGGAGCTGAGACGCGAGCTGGAAAGACTTGCGACCGCGGACGTTAAGGCTTCGCGAACCGGGCGCGAACGCGCCAAGCCTCCTCAGTAGGATCGGGGTCCCCGCCGGGACCTCCCTCGTGAATACCTCCGACCACGCCCACACCTCGGGGCCGTCGGCGCGCCCCAAGGCGGCGACGCTCGAGTTCGTCGAAGCCACGAAGCGCTATCCGGGCCAGGCCGACCCCGCAGTGAGCCAGCTCTCGCTCGAGGTCCCGGCCGGAGAGATCTGCGTGCTCGTGGGACCGTCCGGCTGCGGCAAGACCACCGCGATGCGGATGGTCAACCGGATGACGAGCATCACCGAGGGCGACATCCTGCTCGACGGCACGAGCGTGCGCGACCGCAGCCCCGCGGAGCTGCGGCGCGGCATCGGCTACGTGATCCAGCAGGTGGGCCTCTTCCCGCACCTGACGGTGGGCGACAACATCGCCACCGTGCCGCGCCTGCTCGGCTGGGGGCGCGAGCGCATCCGGGCGCGCGTGGACGAGCTGCTCGAGCTGGTGAACCTCGACGCCGGCGAGACGCGCGACCGCTTCCCCGCGCAGCTCTCCGGCGGGCAGCGCCAGCGCGTTGGAGTGGCCCGCGCGCTGGCGGTGGACCCGCCGCTGATGCTGATGGACGAGCCCTTCGGCGCGATCGACCCGATCAACCGCGAGCGCCTGCAGAACGAGTTCCTGCGGCTCCAGCGCGAGATCCGGAAGACGGTCGTGTTCGTGACGCACGACATCGACGAGGCGATCAAGATGGGCGACCGGATCGCGATCATGCGCGAGGGCGGGCATCTCGAGCAGTACGCGTCGCCGGCGGAGCTGCTGATGCGCCCCGCGAACCGATTCGTGGAGGACTTCGTGGGCGCGGACCGCGCGCTGAAGCGCCTTGCGCTTCAGCGCGTGCGCGACGTGGACCTGTGGGAGGCGCCGCTCGTACGCGCGGGCGAGCCGAGCTCGGACGCGCGCGCGAAGGTCGCGAGCTCGGAGGTGCCATACCCGCTCCTCATCGATGCGGACGGGCGGCCGCTCGGCTGGCTCTCGGAGCGCGCGCTCGAGGGCGAGCGGGTGACGGACGAGCTGCGTTCGAGGGCGGACCCGGTGATCGAGGTGGACGACGTGCTGCGCGACGCCCTCTCCGACCTGCTCGCCGAGGAGGCGCAGTACGGCGCCGTCATCGACGAGCAGGGCGCCGTGTGCGGCGTGCTCTCGATCGAGCTGGTGGGCCACGCCCTCCAGGAGGACCCCGAGGCGGTGCCGAGCGGAGCGGATGCCCCGTGAGCGCCCTGCTCGCACAGGTCGAGATCCGCGACCGCTCCGAGGACACGTGCGTGTCCGGCAACGGCTTCTGCCCGGACTGGATCGCCGACAACTTCGACCGCTACGTCGACCCCTTCTTCGAGCACGTCCTGCTCACGGTCGTGGCGATGGCGATCGGCTTCGCGATCGCGTTCGCCCTCGCGCTCGTGGCCTACAGGCGCCGCTGGCTCGTGAACCCGATCACCCAGGTGACCGGCGTCCTCTACACGGTCCCCAGCATCGCGGCGTTCTTCCTGCTGCTGCCGATTACCGGCCGCGGCTTCGTGACCGCGACGATCGCGCTGGTGGCCTACTCGCTCCTGATCATCTTTCGCAACGTGCTCGCCGGGCTCGACAACGTGCCCCACGAGACCAAGGACGCCGGCCGCGGGATGGGCCTCACCGACCGCCAGCTGCTCTGGCGCGTCGAGGTGCCGCTGGCGCTGCCGGAGATCCTCGCCGGGCTACGGATCGCCGCGACCACGACGGTCGGCCTGGCCACGCTCGCCTTCTTCGCGGGCGCGGGCGGACTCGGTGAGCAGATCTTCGCCGACATCAACTTCAAGTCGAACGTGGTCGTGGCGGGCGGGCTCGCGGTACTGCTGGCCGCCCTGCTCGACGCCGCAATCCTGATCGCGCAGCGGGCAATCACGCCGTGGACGAGAGCGGTGGCCACGCCGTGAACGACTTCGTCGAGGCGGTCAAGTTCATCTTCGACGAGCGCGAGTCGCCCGCGGGCGGTACGCAGGTGGGCGGGCTCGCCGAGCTCTGGGAGCTCATGTGGCCGCACCTGAAGCTGTCCGGCGCCTCGATGGCGATCGCCTGCGCGATCGCGATCCCGCTCGGGCTGTGGCTGGGCCACAAGCGCCGCGGCGGGTTCCTCGCGATCAACGCGTCGAACGTCGGCCGGGCGATACCGAGCCTCGCGCTGATCGCGTTCTTCGTGGCCTACGTGGGAGTGGGCTTCACGAACCTGACGCTCGCGCTCGTCCTGCTCGCGATCCCGCCCATCCTCACGAACGCCTACACCGGCGTGAGCCAGGTGGAGCGCGACACGGTGGACGCCGCGACCGGGATGGGCATGACGGGGAAGCAGGTCGTGCGCCGGGTGGAGCTGCCGCTCGCCCTCCCACTGATGTTCGCGGGCATCCGGATCTCCGCGGTGAACGTCGTCGCCACGGCGACCATCGCGCCGCTGGCCGGGGTCACAACGCTGGGCGACCCCATCATCAACGTGAACACGTACGGCGACGAGGGGAGGCTGGCCGCGGCGATCGTCGTGGCGCTCCTCGCGGTCGCGACGGAGGTCGTGCTCGGAATGGCGCAACGCGTCGTGACGCCGCGCGGTCTGAGAGTCAACAGAAGGGAAGCAGTGACATGAGGAAGCACCGCTGGCTGATGCTCCTGGCCCTGCTGATCGCCGCGCTGGCGGTGGCGGGCTGCGGCGACGACGACGAGGACGAGGGCGGCGGCTCTCAGGAGTCGTCCCAGGAGGGGTCCGGCACCACCATCCAGAGGAACGAGGACAACGCCTCGACCCAGGTCGCGATCGGCTCGAAGAACTTCACCGAGCAGAAGGTGCTCGGTGAGATCTACGCGCAGGCGCTCGAGGCCGCCGGGTACAAGGTCTCGAAGCAGCTCAACCTGGGCGACGAGAAGACCGCCCTGGCGGCGGTCGAGGGCGGCGAGATCAGCGCCTACCCGGAGTACACCGGCACCGCGCTCCTCTCGTTCTTCGGCAAGCAGGCTGACGAGCTGCCGAAGGACGAGATGGCCGCGTTCGAGGAGGCGAAGACCGGCTTCGCCGAGAAGGACCTCACCGCCCTGCCGCCCACGCCGTTCGTGAGCTCGAACGAGGTCGGCGTCACGAAGGAGACCGCGGACAAGCTGAGCCTCACGAAGATCTCGGACCTCGAGGGCAAGTCGCAGGACCTGACGCTGTACGGCACACCCGAGTGCCGCCAGCGGCTCGACTGCAAGCTCGGGCTCGAGCAGGTCTACGGACTGAAGTTCAAGAAGTTCGTCCCCGTTGACATCGCGCTGCGGCACGAGGTGCTCTCGAAGGGGCAGGCCGACGTGTCGATCGTCTTCACGACCGACCCGCAGAACAAGCGCGAGGGCTTCGTGCTGCTCGAGGACGACAAGGGGATGTTCCCGCCCTACAACTCGACGCTCGTCGTTCGCAACGACGTGATCGAGAAGGCGGGCCCCGACTTCGAAAAGACCGTCGAGATGGTCAACGAGGGGCTGACGGACGAGGTCATGCAGGAGCTGAACGCCCGCGTGGACCTCGACAAGGAGACCCCGGAGGCCGTGGCCGGCGCGTACCTGGAGGAGAGCGGCCTGGTTGGCTGAGCCGGTACAGCCTCTCCGCTTCGAGGGCGGCGCCCTGCTGGTCCTGGATCAGCGGGCGCTGCCCGAGGCGGAGCGCTGGATCCGTTGCGAGACGGTTGAGGAGGTGGCCGACTGCATCCGCACGCTCGCCGTGCGCGGCGCTCCCGCGATCGGGCTCGCGGCGGCATACGGGTTGGCGCTCGCCGAGGCGGACGACCGCGCCGCGGCCGCGGAGCTGCTGAGGTCCACCAGGCCCACGGCGGTCAACCTCGCCTGGGCGCTCGAGCAATGCCGCGACGCCCCCGACCCGCTCGAGACAGCTCGGCGCCTCCACCGCGAGCAGGACGAGGCGGACCGGCGCCTCGCGGCCCTGGGCGCCGGGCTGTTCGGCGAGGGCACGCGTGCGCTGACCCATTGCAACGCGGGCGCCCTCGCCACCGGCGGCTATGGCACCGCGTGCGGGGTCCTGCGCGCGGCGTGGGCGAGCGGGCGGCTCGCCGAGGTCTGGGTCGACGAGACGCGCCCGCTGCTGCAGGGGGCGCGGCTCACCGCGTGGGAGCTCCGCCAGGCCGGCATCCCCCACCGCGTCGTGGCGGACGCCGCGGCCGGGTCGCTCATGGCGCGCGGGCAGGTGGACCGCATCGTGGTCGGCGCGGACCGCATCGCGGCGAACGGCGACGTGGCGAACAAGGTGGGCACCTATCCACTCGCGGTGCTCGCCGAACGTCACGGCGTGCCGTTCTACGTGGCCGCGCCGCTGTCGACGATCGACCTGGCCACGCCGGACGGGGCGGGGATACCGATCGAGGAGCGCGACCCCGGCGAAATCGTGGCTGACGGCGAAGCCTTCAATCCCGCCTTCGACGTCACGCCCGCGGAGCTCGTCACGGCGATCGTGACCGAGGCCGGCGTGCTGCATCCCCCCTACGCCGAGTCGATCCGGCAAGCTCTCGCCGCGTGAGCACAGCCGACCTGCGAAGCGCCGTCGTGGAAGCGGCGCGTGAGATGCTCCGGCTCGGCCTCGTGACGGGCACCTCCGGGAACGTGAGCGCGCGCGACGCCGACTCCGTGCTCATCACCCCGGCCGCACTCGCGTACGAGGAGATGTCCGAGGAGGACGTCGTCGAGTTGGGCCGCGACGGCGAGGCCGTGGAGGAGGAGGCCACGCCCTCGAGCGAGCGCCGCGTGCACACCGCGGTCTACGCGGCGCGGCCGGACATCGGGGCGATCGTGCACACGCACAGCGTGCACGCCACGGCCTGGAGCTTCCTGGACGAGCCGCTCGACACGGGCACCGAGGAGCTCGAGGCCGCGGTGGGAGGATCTGTGATGACCGCGCGCTACGCCCCGACTGGAACGGACGAGATTGCCGCGGCAGCGGCCGAGGCGCTGGGCGACCGCGGCGCGGTGCTGCTGGGCCGCCACGGCGTGGTGGCGGTGGGCGAGTCGCCGGCGGCGGCCCTGGCAACCGCGGTTGTCGTCGAGCGGCAGGCGCAGATGGCGTGGCTGATTCGCGGCCGGACGTGATCGACGCGGATGCCCTGCTTCGCGCCACCCGGCGGCCGCTTGTCATCGGCATCGGCGGCGGCGGCGACGTCGTCGGTGCGCTCGCCACGGCGGAGGCGTGTCGCGCCCATGGCGCCGAGCCGGTCGTCGGCGGCGTGACCTGGGAGCGGCGGCCGATCGACCCGGAGCCGGGGCCGCGCGCGGAGTCCGAGATCGAGGGCGCCCGCCGGCTCGCGCCCGGCGTGATGGCCGCCGGCGGCGGCACGCGCGTCCGCGAGAGCGGCGTCGTGTTCGCGGAGTCGCGGATGGCCGCGCTGCTCGGCGAGGACACGGTGCTCGTGGACGCGACCCTCGGACCGGCCGCGCTGGGCGACGGCATCGAGGCCGCGGCGCGCGAGCTTGGCACCGACCTCGTCGTGTTCCTCGACGTGGGCGGCGACGCGCTCGCGCAAGGCGGCGAGCCGGGCCTCGCCAGTCCGCTCTGCGACGCCCTGCTCCTCGCGGCTGCCGCCCGGCTCGGGGAGCGCGCCGCGTTCCCGGTCCTCGGCGCCGTCTTCGGCGCCGGATGCGACGGCGAGCTCACCCCGGCCGAGGTGCTCGAGCGCGTCGCGGAGGTGGCCGCCGCGGGCGGCCTGGCGGGCGCGCGCGGGCTCACGCCGGCCGTCGCGGCGCGGCTGGAGGACGCCGTCGAGGCGGTCCCCACCGAGGCGAGCGCGCAGGCGCTGCGCTGCTTTCGGGGCGAGATCGGCCCGGCCACGATCCGCCGCGGACGCCGAAGCGTCGAGCTGTCGCCCGTGGGCGCGCTCACGTTCTTCTTCGACCCGCAGGTGGCAGTCGGCTCGGCCGCTCGCCTGGCCGCCGCGGTGAAGGACGCGCGCGACCTCGGGCACGGGAACGACATCCTGCACGAGCTCGGCGTCTACACGGAGCTGGACTACGAGCGTGACGCGGCTCACACAGCGCCGTGACGGCGCCCGCGATACTTAGAGAGTGATCGAACGTTTGTCAGATGGCGCTCCGGTGGTGGTCAGGCCGATCCGGCCCGGCGACAAGGAGCTGCTCAGCGACGGCCTCCGGCGCCTCTCCAACGAGAGCGTCCAGCGCCGTTTCCTCACCCCCAAGCGCAGCTTTACCGGCAGCGAGCTCCGCTACCTCACCGAGATCAACGGCATCGATCACGTGGCCCTCGTCGCCGAGGACCCTTCGGACCCGGTTCCCAAGCTGATCGCCGTCGGGCGCTTCGTCCGGCTCGCCGAGGACCCGGATGCCGCCGAGGTGGCGATCACGGTGGCGGACAACTGGCAGGGGCGCGGCCTCGGCTCGCTGGTGGGAGCGCATCTCGCCCACGCGGCCCGAAACCGCGGCATCAGGCGCTTCACGGCCACGATGGCGGCGAGCAACAGGCCGGCCCACCGGCTGATGGCGAGGCTCACGAGCCACCTCGAGCAGCGGCACGCCGGGGGCGGCGTGGACGAGCTCGTGCTCGACCTCGCTTCCTGAATCGCCGTTGCGCAAGCCGCGGACGGTGCCCGCGGCGCAGCGATGCCTTTCCGAGGCCCGGTGCTAATGTGCCGCGCCCCCGACCCGGGCCTGACTCATGAACGTCTCAGTTCCCAAGGAAGTGGCCGCGGGTGAGCGCCGTGTCGCATTGGTGCCGGAGGTAGTCGAGCGCCTCGTCCAGAGCGGAGTCGAGGTGACCGTCGAGTCCGGTGCGGGCGAGGCCGCTCACCACCCGGATGCCGCCTACGAGGCGGCCGGCGCGCGCACCGGCGACGGCCTGTCCGGCGACGTCGTCGCGAAGGTCGCGCCGCCCACCGCCGAGGAGATCGGGCGCCTCGAGCAGGGGTCGGTCCTGATCGGCTTCCTCCAGCCGCTCACCGCCGCGGACACCGTGCGCGCGCTCGCCGACCGCGGCGTCACCAGCTTCGCCATGGAGGCGATTCCGCGCATCACGCGCGCCCAGTCGATGGACGCGCTCTCGTCCCAGGCCACCGTTTCTGGCTACCGCGCCGCCCTGATCGCCGCGCAGGAGCTGCCGCGCTTCTTCCCCATGCTCACCACCGCGGCGGGCACGGTGCGGCCGGCCAAGGTGCTCGTGCTCGGCGCCGGCGTGGCCGGCCTCCAGGCGATCGCCACATCGCGCCGGCTCGGCTCGATCGTGCAGGCCTTCGACGTGCGCTCGGCCGTCAAGGAGCAGATCGAGTCGCTCGGCGCCCGCTTCCTCGAGCTCGACATGGGACTCGAGGACGCCGAGGCGGCCGGCGGCTACGCGCGCCAGCTAACCGACGAAGAACAACAGAAGCAGCGCGAACTCCTCGCAGAGGAGATCGGAAAGATGGACGCGGTCATATCGACCGCTGCCGTGCCCGGCCGCCGCGCCCCGCTGCTCGTGACCGAGCAGGCCGTGAAGAACATGAGCCCAGGCTCCGTGATCGTGGACCTCGCCGCCGAGACGGGCGGCAACTGCGAGCTCACCGAGGCCGGCCAGACGGTCGTGAAGGAGGACGTGACCATCGTCGGGCCGGTCAACCTGCCGGCGACCATGCCGGACCACGCGTCGAGCCTGTACGCGCGCAACATCCAGTCGCTGCTCGGCGTCATGACCGGCGACGAGGGCGCTCTGGAGCTGGACTTCGACGACGAGGTGATCGCGGGCGCCTGCATCACGCGCGACGGCCAGATCGTCCACGAGGGCGCAAAGCAGGCGGCAGGAGGTTCGGCGGAGCCGAACCGGTCTAGCGATGCCGGAGGCGGAGCACGATCTCAAGACGCGGGGCTGGAGGCCCCGCGGAGCTAACCATCATGGACCTCCTCACCGAGCTCACCATCCTCGTGCTCGCGGCATTCGTCGGCTTCGAGGTCATCTCGAAGGTGCCGAACACGCTTCACACGCCGCTGATGTCGGCCACCAACGCGATCCACGGGATCGTGCTGCTCGGCGGCCTGCTCGTGATCGGCGAGGCGACCGGTTTCCTCGACGAGCTCCTGCTCGTGATCGCGATCGCCTTCGGCACGATCAACGTGGTCGGCGGGTTCCTGGTCACCGACCGCATGCTCGAGATGTTCAACAAGCGGCCGGCGCCGAGGAAGGACGAGGCGCCGTGACGCCAATGGCCACGTTCCTGCAGGACCCGGACTTCATCCGCGTCCTCTACATCCTCGCCTTCATCTGCTTCATCCTCGGCCTGCGGCTGCTGAACCACCCGCGCACGGCGAAGCGCGGCAACACGATCGCGGCCGTGGGCATGGCAATCGCGGTGACGGCGACCCTGCTGATCGAGGAGGTCGGCGACTACGGTCTGATCGCGGTCGGCATGGCGATCGGCACGGCCGTCGGCGTCCCGGCGGCGCGCTCGGTGAAGATGACCGCGATGCCGCAGATGGTGGCGCTGTTCAACGGCGTCGGCGGCGGCGCGGTCGCGCTTATCTCGTTCGTGGAGTACCGCGAGGCGCTCGAGCACGGCGGCAATCCCGCGCTCGAGACACTCATCCCGATCCTGTTCGCGGCGATCATCGGCTCGGTCTCGTTCTGGGGCTCGAACATCGCATTCGGGAAGCTCCAGGAGATCCTGCCCGGCCGGCCGATCCAGCTGCCGGGCCAGCAGTTCATCAACGCGGCGCTCCTCCTCGTCTGCGTCGGCTCCGCGGTGGCGATCGCGTCCGGCACCGAGTCGCAGGGCCTCTTCCTCGTGATTCTGATCGCCGCGGCGGTGCTCGGGAACATGTTCGTGCTGCCGATCGGCGGCGCCGACATGCCCGTCGTGATCTCGCTCCTGAACGCGTTCACCGGGCTGTCGGCGGCGGCGGCCGGGCTCGCGCTCGACAACGTGGCGCTGATCGTGGCCGGCATGCTCGTCGGCGCCTCGGGCTCGATCCTCACGATGCTGATGGCCGAGGCGATGAACCGCTCGATC
>DASQTS010000306.1:0-3909 GCA_035641775.1 Thermoleophilaceae bacterium | reverse complement strand
GCTGCTCGCGCCTTACAAGCAAGAGGTCGCCCGTTCGAGCCGGGCACCGCCCATCACCGTTGAGCGCGGACGCGGATTTCGACGCGACAGGATCAAGCCATTACGCCCGAGGGGCGCGACCGGAGGGTCTGCTGGGGGCGGGAGCAGGCCTAAGCGCGAAGTCGACGGCCTCTTCGGAGCTCATCTGCGTTCCGGCCGCGTGTGCCTCGCTCCAGCCCAGTACGCCGTAGCGCGCGCGTGCTACGGCGAAGAATCGTTCTTTGAGCTGCGCGTTTACGTCGGCGTCACCGACCGTGCCGAGCGCGGTCGCGGCGCCGAGCAGGCGTGCCGCGCGCGCCGGATCACCCCGGCGGGTCTCTATCGCGGCGAGGCCGCCAAGGGCCTCCGAGGCCAGGTGGGTAATCACCTGGTCCTTACACACGCGAAGCTGCTCGTAGAACGCGTCTTGAGCCCGCTCGAGGTCGTCGAGGAAGAGCGCCTCGAGGCCGGCGTTGCCGAGTACGAATGCCAGTGGCAACGGGTCACCGAGCTCACGAGCGAGCGGGAGCGCAGCGGCGAGGAACGGGCTCGCGCACTGCGCCTTGCCTCGTTTGATTGCGTTGTAGGCACTGTTGTTGTAAAGCCAGATCAGCTGGCGTGAACTGCCGGACTTTCGCAGCGCGGCCTCGGCCTCCTCGAGTTCTGCTGCTCCGGCATCCGGCGGCACCGAAAGGGCTCGCTCCGTCAGGGCACGAGCCGTGATCCGGTCGTCGCCCGCCTGGCGTGCGAGCGTCAGCGCCTGGTCGGCCAACGCCCGCCGGCGGCGCTGAGGCAGGCTGTCTTGCACATCGAACTCCGCAAGGCCCAGGAGCGCCTCCGCGATGCCGCCGGCACCGCCGGCCTCTCGCGAAATGGCAAGCGCGGCGAGCGCCAGCTCCCGTGCGTCCTCCAGCGGGCCTTCCCAGTCATGCAGTGACCCCTTCGCGTCGAGGAGGAGGACCTGCGCGCGGCGGGCCCGGGCGCGATCGGCGATTGGAGCCTCGTCACCTGCCGCGTCCAAAGCCGCCTCGATCCAGCCGCGACCCTCCCGGTGCCTGCTGCGAATGTCCCAGAACACCGCCAGCAGGCTGGCGAGGCGGAGCGCCATGGCCGGCCCGTGCTGGAGGCTCCAACTGAGCGCCGCGCGGAGGTTGTCTACCTCGGCGTCGAGCCGCGGCAGCCACTTGGCCTCCCCATGGGTCGTCAACAGCTCCGCTTCGGCCCGCTCCGCAAGGGCGAGGTAATGCTGGCAGTGGCGCGCCTCCACCTCGGCTCGGTCCGCGTGGCTGTCGAGTTGCTCGCGCGCGTACTCGCGGACGGTCTCGAGCATCAACAGGCGCGACTCGCCGCGGGCGGCATGCCGGCGCGACAGCAGCTGCTTCTCGACCAGGCCCTCCAGCACATCGAGGCCAGCGTCGGCAACTGCTCGAGCCGCCTCGGTTGTAGCCCCGCCGGCGAACACCGCGAAGCGCGCGAACGCCTTGGCTTCAGACGCGCTGAGGAGCGCGTGGCTCCAGTCGATCGTCGTGCGTAGCGTGCGGTGGCGCTCGGGGGCGTCACGCGGTCCGTCTCCGAGCGCGTCGAGCGCGCTGGCGAGGCGCGTGTTTAGCTCTTGGGGATCGAGCATCGTCGTGCGTGCCGCCGCGAGCTCGATGGCGAGCGGCAGCCCGTCGATGCGGCGGCAGATCTCCGCGACCGCCCGGGTGTTGTCCGCCGCTAGCTCGAAGCTCGCGTCGTGGCTCCGCGCCCGCTCGACGAACAACGTCCCGGCCGCGGATTGCGCGACGGTCGTCGGATCGGTGTCTACGGGGACCTGAAGCGGGGCGACGGCGTACCGGTGCTCGGGTTGCAGCCGCAGCGCCTCGCGGCTGGTGACGAGTACCTTGAGACCCGGACAGGCGACCATGAACTCGCTGAGCACGGGTGCGCCCGTCAGCAGGTGCTCGAGATTGTCCAGCACAAGCAGCCCGCTCTTCGGTGCGAGGAACCGCTCGACGGCGGATTTGGGGCTCTCGCCGTTGAGCGGAGTGACCCCGAGCGCCTGCGCGATCGCGCTGGGGACGTGCTCGGCGTTCGCAGTCGCAGCGAGCGAAACGAACCAGCCGCGATCGGGGAAGGCGGCCTCGAGTCCGCGCGCGACTTCGAGAGCCAGCCTCGTCTTGCCTACCCCACCGGGACCCGTGAGCGTGACCAGCCGAACGTCTGCGCGACGCAGAAGCTGCGAAACGGCGTGCCGGTCGCGTTCGCGGCCGACCGTGCGCGTGAGCGGAAGCGGGAACCGGGTCGCTTGGAGTTCGGCGTTTCCGACTGGTGCTGCGGCCAGCGTCGGATCCTGCTCCAAGATGCCCCGTTCGAGCTCGCGTAGCCGCTCCCCCGGCTCGATACCGAGCTCTTCGACCAGGGTCCTGCGCGCGTCCTGGTACGCCTGGAGTGCATCCGCCTGGCGCTCGCAGCGGTAGAGGGCGAGCATTAACTGTGCGCGGAGTCGCTCGCGGTAGGGGTGCTCGCCGATTAGGCCCTCCAGCTTCCCAACCAGCTCGGTGTGGCGTCCGAGCGCCAGCTTCGCCTCGTTCAGCTGCTCGATGGCGGCCACGCGGAGGTCCTCCAGGCGAGCGATTTCGGGTTGCGCAAACGACTCGAAGGCGAAGTCGGCGAGCGCCCTGCCGCGCCACAGGGAGAGGGCCTCCTCGAGCGCCGAGGCGGCGGGCTCGGGCTCGCCCGCAACGAGGTGGCTCCCCGCCTCGGCGACGAGCTGCTCGAAGCGGTGGCTGTCGAGCAGCTCCGGGTCAACCTCCAGCTCGTAGCCGCGCTCGCGGGTGACGACCCTCGCGCCCGGGCCGTTGTCGCTGCGTGCGGTGAGCACCTTCCGGAGGCGGGAGATGTGCACCCGGACCGCCTTGGCCGCCGTCGGAGGCGCGTTGTCGCCCCAGAGCTCGTCGACGAGCCGGTCGATGCTGAGGGTCTCATTGGGGTGCACAAGCAAGAGCGCCAGAAGAGCACGTTGCTTGCTCCCCCGAGGCGCCACATCGTCGCCGTGTTCGAGCACCTCCAGCGGGCCGAGGATGTGGAAATCCATATGCAGAGGAGAGCGGGGGCTCGTCCGACCCAACGTACAGGAGACCCGCCGCGCGCGCCAAGCGCTGTTATCGCGGTTTTATCGCGCTGCAACGCCTGCCCGGCAGGATCGCTGCAGCCCAGATTCTCACCGACCGGGCAGCCGCCGATGCGCCCGCCCGCCACAGGAGGCAGTTATGGCCCAGGCAGTCCCCACACAGCATCCCGCCGTCGTGCTCCGCTCCCACTACCGGCAGGTCCGCGCGCTGCTCGCAATCGCGATGATCGCGCTCGTGGGCTTGACTGTCGCGGTGGTGGTTCTCGCCACCGATAACGGTGCCGTCGGTGTCCGCGCCGTGACACCCATGAGCGCACCTGCCGACCGGCCTGACGGTCCGCGCCAGCTCCACGCGCCCGGCCAGGGCTACGAGCACGTGCCGGCGAACGGCACGAGCGGACTCCGGTAGGTCTGCCTTCGAGCTCCGACGGGATCGTGCCAAGTCGAGGGTCCGCTCCTTCGGGCCCTCGACCGGCGCGTCTGGAACCGCTGTGGAAGCGACAAACTGCAGCAAAGGGCAGCAGCTACAAGCGCCCGTCGCTCGCCAAGCGGACTGAGCGACACACGGCAATAGACAACGGCAGCTGCTCGCGCCTTATAAGCAAGAGGGCGCCCGCTCGAGCGGGGCACCGCCCATTCTCACGAGCCCGTTTCGAGCGCGGAGCGCCCGGCCATGGGATCAGCGGTCGGACACGTCCTGAGCCGCGTTGTGGAACTTCGCGCGCGACCCGGACGCCTACGCGCCCGGCGGATCCGGTTTGTAGACCCGGCCCGCAGGA
>DASQTS010000305.1:0-3312 GCA_035641775.1 Thermoleophilaceae bacterium | reverse complement strand
TCACGAGCTGGCGCGCCGCGGGGTGGAGGCGGCGGTGATCGAGGCGGGCCTCGGAGGCCGCTTCGACGCGACGAACGTGATCCCCTCGAAGGTGCAGGTGCTTACGTCGCTGAGCCTCGAGCACACCCGCTGGCTCGGCCCGACCCTGGAGGACATCGCGGCGGAGAAGCTGGACGTGGTCCGAGACCACTCGACCCTCGTGATCGGCGACCTGCCCCCCGGAGCGCTCACGATCGCGAAACGGACTGCAGGCGAACGCCGTGCGCACGTGGTGACCGCTTCGTCGCCCATGGATGTCGATCTGAGGGCCGCGGGCGGGTTTCAGAGCAACAACTTCGCCCTGGCCGCCGCGGCTGCGGAGGCCTTCCTCGGGCGCCCCCTGGATCGGGCGGCCGTCGAGGCCGCCGCGCGCGAGACGCTGGTACCCGGGCGGCTCGAGGTCGTCGGGGAGCGGCCGCTGACCTTGTACGACGGGGCGCACAACCCGTCGGGGGCGCGCGCGCTGGCGGAGTCGCTCGGGGACGTGTTCCACGAGCGGCGGCCGCGCGTCGCGGTGATCGGCGTGCTCGAGGACAAGGACGCCGCCGCGATGCTCGAGACGCTGCTGCCCCATTTCGACACGGTGGTGTTCACGCGCCCGTCGAATCCCCGCGCGCTGTCGCCGGCCACGCTCGTGACGCTCGCCGAGAAGCTGGGCGGGACCCCGCTCGAGACGGTCGCGGACCCGCGCAACGCGGTGGAGCGCGCCCGCGAGCTGGCCGGCGCGGGCGGCGCGGTGCTCGCCACGGGTTCGATCTACCTGATCGCCGACCTCGTGCGCGAGAACCCGGACGCGCGCGCATCCACCCTGTAGTGCGCCGCGTCTCGGCGGTCCTGTTCGACGTCGACGGCGTCCTGCTCGACTCGCGCGAGTCGACCGAGCGCGGCTGGATGGAGTGGGCCCGGCGCCGCGGGGTCGACCCGGACGTGCTGCGCGGCAGCATGCACGGCGTCCGCTCGGCGGACGTGATCCGCGCCGTGGCCCCGGCGCTCGACTCGGAAAGCGAAGCCGAGCTCGTGGAGCGGATCCAGGAGGAGGACACGGAGGGCGTGCGGCCGATCCCCGGCGCGGCCCTCGCGCTGGCCGCCCTCGACCCGGGGCGCGTCGCGGCCGTGACCTCGGCCACCCGGTCGCTCGCGACCGCGCGGCTCGCCGCGGCCGGGATCGAGCCTCCGCGCGTGATCCTGTACGCGGGTGACGTGGGGCGCGGCAAGCCGGATCCGGAGGGTTACCTCGCAGCGGCGGCCCGGCTCGGCGTGGAGCCGGCGCAGGCGCTCGTGGTTGAAGACGCCCCGCAGGGAGTGGAGGCCGGGCGAGCGGCGGGGGCGGCGACTGTCGGGGTCACGAGCACATACATGGAGGCGGAGCTCTCGCACGCCGATGTCGTCATCGAAACGCTCGAGCCGCTGCCGCGGCTCCTGCGGGAGCGGTTCGAGGCCTCCGCGGTCCTGTGGAAGGATTAGGGGCCATGGACGGCGACGGCCCTCGGTTCGGCGCGATGATCGGCCTGGTCGCCGTGGTCGTCGCCACGGTGATACTCGTCTTCTTCGGGATCGGGTACGCCCTCGGACGGCTCTTTCTGTAGACGCCGGCAGTACACTCGCGCGTTCAGATGGGCCTCATTGCCTTGTTCGGGATCGAAAACAGCGGGCTGGCCCTTGCCGTCAACCTGCTCCTGCTGTTTCTCATCGTGATCTGGATCGCGCTGGTCTACTGGACCTACAGCGACGCGCGCCGACGGATCGCCGATCCCATGCTGGTCGCGTGCGCTACGGCGGCCTCGCTGTTCCCCTTCGTGGGAACCGTGGTCTACCTGATCGTGCGCCCGCCCGAGTATCTCGACGACGTGCGCGAGCGCGAGCTCGAGATCGCCGCCGCGCAGGCGCGGCTCGCCAGCATCGAGCACCAGCACTGCCAGTTCTGCGGGTTCGAGGTCGAGCGCGCGTTCCTCCGCTGCCCGAGCTGCCTTCGCCGGCTGAAGGAGCCGTGCGGCGTGTGCGGCAAGCCGCTCGATCCGCGCTGGAAGATCTGCCCCTACTGCGAGGCCGAGGTGGGCCAGGCGTCCGAGGGTCGCCGCCCGCGCCCGCGCCGCGCGCCGGTCAGGCCCTCGCAGTCCAGCCGATCCGGCCTGCCTCCGGAACCGTCGGCCGACCGTCCCGCCCGGGCGACTCGCGACCGCCCGCAGTCGGCCGGTTGATGGACCGCACGCTCATCCTCGTCAAGCCCGACGCGTTCGAGCGCCGTCTCACCGGCGAGGTCGTCGCGCGCTTCGAGCGCAAGGGCCTCGCGATCGTCGCGATGAAGCACATGACGGTCGAGCGGGAGCTCGCCGAGCGGCACTACGCGGAGCACAGCGAGCGGCCCTTCTTTGGCGAGCTCGTAGATTTCATCACCGGTGGGCCGCTGGTCGCGATGGTGCTCGAGGGCCACGAGGCCGTGACCGCCGCCCGGCAGGTGATCGGAGCCACGAACCCGGTCGAAGCTGCACCGGGATCGATCCGCGGCGACTTCGGCCTCGAGGTGCAGACGAACCTGGTCCACGGCTCGGATTCGCCGGAGTCCGCCGGGCGCGAGATCGGCCTGTTCTTCCCTGAGCTCTGATCGGCTGATCCTGGCCTCCAGCTCGCCGCGGCGGCGGGCGATCCTCGAGCAGCTCGGCGTCGACTTCCGGGTGGAGGCGCCCGACGTCGAGGAGCTCACCGAGGGCGAGCCACGCGAGCTGGTGCTCCAGAACGCGCTCCTGAAGCTGCGCGCGGTCGAGGGCGAGCGCGTGCTCGCGGTGGACAGCATGGTCGTCTGGGACGGCCGCGCCCACGGAAAGCCGGCCGACGAGGCCGAGGCGGAGCGCTGGCTGCGCGAGCTGTCCGGCCGCTGGCACGACGTGATGGGCGGGATCGCGCTCCGCGAGCACGGCGAGGAGCGCACGGACGTGGCCGTCACGAGGGTCCGCTTCCGCGAGCTCAGGGACGCCGACATCAACCGCTACCTGGCGAGCGGCGAATGGATGGACCGCGCCGGCGGATATGCGATCCAGGAGCTCGGAGCCATGCTGGTGGAGGGGATCGAGGGCGACTGGTTCAACGTCGTGGGCCTGCCGGTACCGGCGCTCCTTCGCCTTGCGCCCGACCTTCTGCAGCCATAGTGGGAGACCGGAGGGTCGTCTAGACTGCGGGCGCTGGTATGGGCTTCTTCAGCTATCTGACCGGCATGGGCGGCCGCGACATGGCCGTCGATCTCGGGACCGCCAACACGCTCGTCTACGTGCGCGGTCG
>DASQTS010000304.1:0-5989 GCA_035641775.1 Thermoleophilaceae bacterium | reverse complement strand
GCCGACCGCCTCGGTGCCCTCCTTGAGGGTCTCGATGCGGCGGATGTCGAGGCGCTGCGACGAGTAGAACTTGAGCGCCCGGCCGCCCGGCTGCGTCTCGGGTGAGCCGAACATCACGCCGACCTTCTCGCGGATCTGGTTCGTGAAGATGCAGAGCGTGTTGGCGCGGTTCAGGTTGCCGGCCAGCTTCCGCATCGCCTGGGACATCATGCGGGCCTGGAGGCCGACCGTCTGGTCGCCCATCGCGCCCTCGAGCTCGGCCTTCGGCGTGAGCGCCGCGACCGAGTCGATCGCCACCACGTCGACCGCTCCGGAGCGGATCAGGAGGTCTGCGATCTCGAGCGCCTGCTCGCCGTGGTCAGGCTGCGAGACGAGCAGCTCGTCCACGTCCACGCCGATCCGCTTCGCGTACGCGGGGTCCATCGCGTGCTCGGCGTCGATGAACGCGCAGATCCCGCCCGCCCTCTGGGCGTTGGCGAGGATGTGGTAGAGCAGCGTCGTCTTTCCGGACGACTCCGGCCCGAATACCTCGACGATGCGCCCGCGCGGCACGCCGCCCACGCCGAGCGCAAGATCCAGCGACAGCGCCCCCGTGGGCACCGCGGCGACCCGCACCTGGGCGGCGTCGTCCCCCATCTTCATGATCGAGCCGGCCCCGAAAGTACGCTCGATCTGCGTGAGTGCGCCCTTCAGGGCAGCCTCACGCGCCTTGAGGGCCTTCTCTTGCTCCTTCTCCATGACTGTGTTCTCCTCTAAGTCTTGAGGTCACAACGTAGGAGTCGGGTCGGATGGATAATCACCCCACGTACCGGCATGACCAGGCGAATCTGCTCCGCCGCGCGATCCGCCGCACCGCGGGCTGGAAGCCGCTCTCGCTGTTCTACGCGCGGACGCTCCACGTGATCGACAAGGTCGTCTTCCGGCTGACGCGCGGGCGCGCGACGTTCACGTCGTGGCTGGCCGACCTCCCGGTCGCCTGGATCACCACGACCGGCGCGAAGAGCGGCGCCGAGCGCACCTGCCCGGTGCTGGCGATCCCGGCGGACGACGGCAAGCTGGTCGTGATCGCCTCGAACTACGGCCAGCGGAACAATCCGTCCTGGTACCACAACATGCGCGCCCAGCCACGCACGACGGTGCTGTTCGACGGCGTCACCCGCGAGATGACCGCCCGCGAGCTAGACGGCGCAGACCGCGAGCGCTGGTACGAGCGCGGCATCGAGATCTATCCGGGCTGGGTCCAGTACCGAAAGCGCGCCTCCCACCGGAAGATCCCGGTGATGGAGCTGAGCGAGGCCGTCTAGGGCGGCAGCTCCACCGAGCCGTCGTCGCGGATCGTCCAGCGGGGGTTGTGGGCGATCTCCCAGGGGTGGCCGTCCGGGTCGGTGAACGCGGCCGAGTAGCCGCCCCAGAAAGTCTCGGCCGGCTCGCGGACGATGTCCCCGCCGGCGGAGCGCGCCTCCTCCGTCACGGCGTCCACCTCGGCGGGCGAGCGCACGTTGTGGGCGAGCGTCATCCCGCCCCAGCCGCCGGCGTCCGCAACCCCGCTGTCCTCGGCGAGCGTCGCGCGGTCCCAGAGCGCCACCACCATGCCGCCCGTCTGGAAGAAGACGACGTCGTCGGCCGGCGCGGCCCCGGTCGTCCAACCGAGGGCCTCGTAGAACGCCCGCGAGCGCTCCAGATCGCCGACGCCGAGCGTGATGAGGCTGACGCGCTGCTCCACGCGCCGAGACTACCGCCGCGGGGCGCGGGTACGCGGCGAGAGATGCGTGTCCCGAAGGCCCCCGGCTTCCTGCTCGGCCTTGGGCTCGGCGGCTTTCTCGACGGCATCGTGCTGCACCAGATCCTCCAGTGGCACCACATGCTCACGGGCGAGGACGGCGGCGAGCCGATGGACACGGTGGCCGGCCTCGAGGCCAACACGCTCGCGGACGGCTTCTTCCACCTCGCGACCTGGCTCCTGGTGGTGGCGGGCATGGCGCTCACCGTCAGGGCGTGGCGGCGTGGCGAGCTCGCGCCGCCGTGGCGGGCCCACGCCGGCCTGCTGCTTGCCGGCTGGGGCGTCTTCAACGTCGTGGAGGGCACGATCGACCACCTGCTGCTCGGGGTTCACCACGTGCGCGACGACCTGGGCGGCCCGATCGGCTGGGATCTCGGCTTCCTCGCCTTCGGGGTGGCCCTGATCGCCGCCGGGGTGGCGCTCAGCGGCGCTCGGCGATCTGCACCTCGGTCCGGTACGGCACGGTGACGGGGCCGCCCGCCGCCAGCGCGCGGGCCTCTTCCAGCACCTTCGCGCGCTCCTCGTCCGGCAGTGAGGCGATGAAGCTGATCGAGCCGATCCGGTCGGCCATTCCGTCGGCGTCCAGGTGCTGCTCGCTCGGGAAGACGTGCTCTTCGAGTGGCCCGAAGAGCGTCGTCCGCTCGAAGGTCGCTCGCCAGTTGTCCCATCGGTGCGTGGGAACCTCGGCGCGATGGGGCCCCAGGATCGCCTCGATCGCCCGGTTCACGGGGTCCTCCGTCACGCGCCGGTTCCAGACCAGCGCCAGGCGACCGCCGGGCCGGAGCACCCGCTGGATTTCGGCCAGCGCGGCATCGCCGTCGAACCAGTGGAACGCCTGCGCCACGGTGACCAGGTCGGCGCTCGCCGTGTCGACCGGGATCCGCTCGGCCGTCCCCTCGAGGACCTGGACGGAGGCCGGGAGCGCGGCTCGCATCTCGGCGACGGGCTCGACCGCGATCACCGTCGCGCCGCTCCCCGCGAGCAGCCGCGTGAGCTTGCCGGTGCCGGCCGCCAGGTCGACGATCACCAGGTCCGGAGAGAGCCGGAGAGGCTCGAGCGCCACCGGCGGGTAGTCGGGACGGGCGCGCTCGTAGGCCTCGGCCGACCGCGCGAAGCCCACCGCGGCGGCCGGATGGATCCCGCTCATGCCTCGAGGTCCTCCGCCAGCAGCGAGAACATCACGAGATCCTCGCGAACCCCGTGCCGGCGGCGGTAGCGGCGCAGCGTGCCCTCGCGCGTGAAGCCGGCGCGCTCGGCAACCCGCTGGGACGCCTCGTTCCTCGGATTCGCGAGCAGCTCCACCCGCTCGAGGCCGAGCTGCTCGATCGCCCACACGGCGAGCAGTCTCGTGGCCCGCGTGCCGACCCTGCGGCGACGGGCCTCCGCGGTGATCCAGTATCCGATCTCGCCCTTGAGGTCCGGCCAGTCGAAGTTGGCGAGGCCGACGGCGCCCATCAGCCGGTCCACCGGGTCCACGATCGCCAGGGCCAGCTCGCGCCCTGATGCGCGGTCGGCCGCGGTGTCGTTGACGAAGTCGCGCGCGTGGCGCTGCGTGTAGTGGTAGGGCACCACCGTCCAGCGCGGGATCTCCGGGTCCTGGCAGGCGGCTGCAACCGCCGCCACGTCGCGCCGCTCCCAGGGGCGCAGCAGGACGTCGCCGTCAGTCAGCGGCGGGCTTGGAAGCGGGATCGAGCGCATCCCCCGCAACCGTACGCGCCAGCGGCTCGTACAGGGATCCCTGCGGCCTCATCGTCGACTTGTAGAGCGTCACGACGGCGGCCTCGAACGGGTCACCGGGCGGCGGCGGCTCGTCGGCGAGCGGCGGCACGCGCCGCTCGCGGCGCTTCACGCGCGCGAGCGTGATGTGCGGCCAGAAGGGGCGCTTCTCGGGGCGGTACCAGCCGCCCGCCTCCACTGCCGCTGAGAGCCGCCCCTGGAGTCCCGTCGCGCGGTCGCCCTCGTCGTCAAGGTCGAGCGCGAACAGGCGCGGGTCGCGCGGCGGCACCGACCGCACGTCCGTGGGCGCAAGTCGGGGAGGCGGCCCCGCGGGCAGCGCGCCGAAGGCGGCCGCCGCGATCTCCTCGGCGGCCGACTCGTCCTGCCATCCAAGGAAGACCAGCGTCACGTGCAGCGCCTCCGGAGCGACGGGACGGACATCGCTGCGTGACCCGAGCGCGACATCGCGCCAGTCGGCGAGCCGACCGCGCGCGTCTTCGGGGAGGTCGAGTGCCAGGAAAAGGCGGGCCCGGGCGCCGCTCACAAGCGGTCGCGCGCGGCCGCCGCGGCGTCGCCCGCGGCCGGGGCCGGGGCCGGCGCGTTCGCGGCGAGCACACGCCGCAGCATGTGCATCGCCACGGTGGTCGAGCGGTCGCGAATGTCGGCCCGGTCGCCGGGCAGGCGCACGGTTCGGGTCAGCGCCCGGTCGTCGGCGGTCTTCACGCTCCAGCACACCGTGCCCACCGGCTTCTCCTCCGTGCCCCCGTCGGGGCCGGCGATGCCCGTGATCGCGACGGCAGTGTCCGCGCCGAAGCGGTCGAGCGCGCCGTCGGCCATCGCCTCCGCGACGGGCTCCGACACCGCGCCATACTCGGCGATCAGCGCCGCGTCCACCTCGAGCAGGTCGACCTTCGCCTCGTTGGCATACGCCACCACTCCGCCGGCGATGTACCCCGACGAGCCCGGACGCTCCGTCAGCCGCGCCGCCAGGAGCCCCGCCGTGCACGACTCGGCGGTAGCGAGCCTCCGCCCGGCCAGGAGCTGCGCCACCTGGTCGTCGATCCGCGACCCGTCCTCGGAGAAGATGTCGCGCTCGTGGCGCTCCCGCAGCAGCACGAGGAGCTCCTCGTACACGCCCGCGACGCCCGGCTCGAAGCGTGTGACCATCTCGATCTCCCCGCGCCGCAGGCAGGTGGTGATCTCGAGCTCGCCGAACTCCTCGATGCTCTCCTCCGCGTCCCGCAGCGTGTCGGCGAGGCCGGACTCCGGGAGGCCGAACATGCGCACGGTCTCGTGCCGGTAGGCCGTCCGCCCCGCGAGCGCCTCGCCCACGGCCTCCGTGCCCACCGCGGTGCGCCACATCGGCTGAAGCTCGCGCGGCGGGCCGGGCAGCACCACCACCGCCGGCTTGCCGGGCACCACGACGCCCGGGGCGGTGCCAACCGGGTCGATCACGAACGCGCCCTCCGGGATCAGCGCCTGTTTGCGGTTTGCTGCGCGCACGGCGTCGAAGTCCCAATGGCTGAAGCGCGCCATGAGCGGCTTCAGGATCGCGGCGATCTTGTCCTCGAGCTCCTCGTCCAGTACCAGCTCACGGCCGCAGAAGCGGGACACCACCTCGACGGTCATGTCGTCCGCGGTGGGGCCTAGCCCGCCGCTGGTGACGATCAGATCCACGCCCTGGTCGGCGAGAAAGCAGAGCTGCGCCTCGATGTCCTCGGGACGGTCGCCGCAGATCGTGATGTGGGCCAGCTCCACGCCCAGCTCGAGCAGGCGATCGGACAGCCACGGCCCGTTTCGGTCCCGCACGCGTCCGGTGAGCACCTCGGTCCCGGTCACGACGATGCCCGCTCGCGCGCTCACGGCCTACGAGACTAGTCGTCAGACGCAGGGGCCCTCGGTGCTCGGAATCTCACGCGTTCGGCGCGGTGTGAACGCGAAGGCGATCGGCTCCGCGCCGGGTGTGACCTCCACCCGCTCACCGTTCGCCACGAGCCGCACGTCGCGCTTGCCGAGCAGGACGCGAACCCGCCGGCCCCGCCACCGCTGCGGCGAGTCGATCGTGTTCTCGAACACCACCTCCGTGCCCGGGCCGTGGTCCACGCAGACGTACGTGGGCGTCGCCGGCACCACCCGCAGCGCCACCCGCCGCCGCGGAGGCGGCTCGGCCTGCGTCTCGGTGGCGGGCCCGGTCTCGGTGGCCGTCGTCGCGGCCCGGTCGGCCTGCCCCTCGCTCCCGCCTTCGTCGCTCGCCAGCCCGATCGCAACGAGCACCGCGAGCACCGCCACGAGCGCGAGCAGAGCGAGCGAGCCCGGGCCGAGCCGCGGCCCGTGGCGCCGGTCGCGCCCCGCGGCCGGCGTCGGGCCGAGCGGCTGGTGCTCCAGCTCGTCGCCGCCCTCGTAGTTCGCGCGGTACGCCTCGACCAGCACGTGCGGGTCCAGGCCGAGCATCTCCGCGTACGTGCGCAGGAACGTCTTGACGAACGTGGGCCC